>CAZZJE010000171.1:0-5969 GCA_964654295.1 uncultured bacterium
AGTCGACAAAAGGATTGACTGCCTTATCAAGTTGATAGCTATCGAGTCCTTCTTGCACTTGAGCAACCAAGCGGTTGAGCAGAGAGAGTATCCAGCGATCAATCAAAGCCTCCGGACGCTGCTTCAAAAGGGCTTCATCAGGTTTCCATTGGTAAATGCGTGCATAAGTCACAAAGAAATTAAAAGCGTTCCACCAAGGAATCATCACTTGCCGCAAAGTCAACTCAACGCCGCTCTCTTTAAAGCAGAGCGCTTCTGCTCTGACAGCTGGGCTGTACATCATATAGAGACGGACTGCATCGGCACCATATTTATGCACAACTTCCATCGGATCGGGATAGTTGCGTAAGCGCTTAGACATCTTTGCCCCATCAGAGGCCAAGATGATGCCATTGACAATCACATGCTTAAACGCTGGTTTATCAAATAACGCTGCGGCTAAAACTGTTAAGGTATAAAACCATCCACGCGTCTGATCGAGACCTTCTCCAATAAAATCAGCTGGAAAATTCTTTTCGAAAACCTCTCGCTGCTCAAAGGGATAGTGGTTTTGTGCATAAGGCATCGAACCCGATTCAAACCAGCAATCAAACACTTGCGTAATGCGCTTGAATTTTTTGCCCTTTCGCTCAATCTCCAAATCATCGATAAAGTGGCGATGTAGATCGCTTATTTTGGAACCAGTTAGCTCTTCTAGCTCAGCGATGCTGCCGATAACAAGAATCTCGCCATCCTCGGCGCGCCAGATTGGAATCGGCGTTCCCCAGTAGCGATTACGACTGATCGCCCAGTCGCGCGCTCCCTCCAGCCACTTTCCAAAACGGCCCTCTTTAATATGCCCGGGTACCCAGTCAATTTGGCTATTTGCCGCAAGTAGACGCTCTTTGATCTTTTCAACCGCTACAAACCATGTCTCGACCACTTTATAGATTAATGGTGTGTCAGAGCGCCAGCAGAAGGGATAGCGGTGATGTAAGACACTATGTTGCACTACACTGCCTTGCTGCTTTAGTCGTCTGATAATATCTTTGTCGGCATCCTTGACAAATAGACCGACGTATTCGCGAATAGGTTCGATGAAACGACCGTTGCCATCGACTGGGCAGACCAGTTCGATTCCAGCGCGTTGGCAGGCGTAAAAATCCGTTTCTCCAAAAGCTGGAGCAGAATGCACAATACCTGTTCCGTCGTCCACCGAGACACTCTCTTCAGGAATTACGCGAAAGGCACCCTTTTCTACATGGTGGGCAAAGTAGGGTAAAAGAGGCTGATATTGTGTTCCAACTAACTCATGCCCTTTAAAGCGTTTAACAACTTGCGCACCTTCGAGTTCCTTGGCATAAGCGCCCATGCGAGCTTCGGCTAAAATCACTTTTCGACTGTCCGGTAGCTGTAGAAGCACATAGTCTATATCGGGTCCAACCATTAAGCCTAAGTTAGAGGGCAGCGTCCAGGGTGTCGTCGTCCAGATCCAGATGTAGGTGTCGGGTGATTCTTTTAGCTGAAACGCAACAGTTAAGGAAGGATCGTCAACCTCTTTATAGTTTTCCCCAGCTTCAAAATTTGACAACGGGGTTCCAAGCTTAGCAGAAAAGGGCATGACCTTAAAGCCCTCATAGACAAGACCTTTTTCATAAAGCTGTTGAAAGACCCACCAAACTGATTCCATAAAAGAGGGGTCCATGGTCCGATACGTTTGGGAAAAGTCAACCCAACGTCCCATGCGTTCAACTACTTGGCGCCATTCGGCCGTATAGCGCAAAACGATGCCGCGGCACTCTTCGTTGAAATGGCCGATTCCAAACTCTTCGATAGAGGCTGCTCCAGTCAAACCCTTGGCTTTTTCTACTTCGTTTTCAATCGGAAGCCCATGGCAATCCCATCCGAAACGACGGGGAGCCCATTTTCCACGCATCGTTTGATAGCGAAGAATGACATCTTTAATTGTACCAGCTAAGAGATGGCCATAGTGCGGCAAACCGGTGGCAAAGGGAGGTCCATCATAAAAAACAAAAGGCTGTGCCTCTTTGCGTTGTTCTAGAGATTGCTCAAAGATTCGCTCATTTTTCCAAAAGTCCAAAACGCGTTTCTCTCGAGCATCAAATGACTCCTCCTCACCAACTTCTTCAAACATTTGGGTCTCCTTAAACCTTTTAAAAACTATACTCTATTATAGCGCTTCATCATCTCAAAAGTCTACAGGGAAGCCAAAGCAACCAGGCGAAGTTGCCAAGGCCGTGATAAATCTAAAAAAAAACTTGCGACAAGGAGTGTTAGAAACGTATAAGCGAATGAATAGGATCAAAGGGAAAGGATCTATGACAAAAGCAGCCAGACGGTATGATTTTAATCAACATAGCTTAATGTCGAGCGATGAGCGCAATTTTCTCCTGAATCTGTTTAAGAACTTCTTACACAACACCTCCGAAGAAGTTTCGCAACAGCTACAAATTCCATTTAAATTTAGTGCCGAAGAGATTGAGTTGTCACCCTTTTTCTTAGTCAAAAAAACGTTGACTGATACGACACTTTTGACCACTCTTCACCTCTATCCTTATGAAAAATTTGCCCTTTTAACATTAGAATCATCGATTCTTCATCCTTTGATTAAGCGTTTTTTAGGCTTAAAAGACGCTTCTCTTATGAAATCACGCGCCTTTTCGCCTTTGGAGCACTCTTATATTCGGAAGTTGATCCATCTATTTAGCCGACAGCTTAACCAAAGTTGGCAGCCGCTCGGAGATATCGATTTTGCGATTGATCTAGTTCATCCCTCTTTCCATCAGTTTGAAGAGATTGAAGATGAGCAGCTCTGTTGTGTGCTTCGGGCTAAAGCCTCTTTTAGAGACGTTGAAGCCTTAACACATCTTATTTTCCCTATTCGAACACTCCTTCCGATGCTAACAACATCTGCAATTAAGCAAGATTCTACGACGCCAGAAGATAGTCGGGCTCAAACTACGTTTCCCGAATACTTAAAGAAGCAGATTCCGGTTAATATTGACGTCATTGTCGGTCGCGCCCTTTTTTCGAATGTTGAATGGAATAGCCTAGAGATCGGAGACATTATTGTTCTCGATCAACTGATTCAAAACCCGGTCCTCATGCGCATAGGCAACCAGCCCTATTGGCAAGGCCATTTAGGGTTAAAAGGCACTCATAAAGGTGTCTTAATAACCCCTTGGCAAAAACAAGGAAACTCTTTCCATGATGAATGACTTAACTCCTGCTGAAATTGAAGCTCTTGCTCGTGTGATTGAACGATCTCCTCATCTTCCAAATGTCACTGAAAGTCCTATTTCTCCTGAAACGGGCATGGGAAGAGGCGAAGAGATTTTAAGCACGCAGTTTTTACAGCTCCATGAAACCCCCAGTATGCAGCCACAGCAGCAAGAGCGCATTTTTGATGATATATCTATTCAGATTGAAGTCCTCTTTGGCAGAACAAAGCTAACCTTGCATGAGCTATTACAACTGCAGGCTGGAGCGATTATCACGTTGGATGAGATGGCAGGCGAGCCGGTGGAAATAAAAGCGAACGGGCGCTTAATTGGGCATGGAGAAGTAGTCGTTGTCGAAGGCCATTTTGGTGTGCGTATCAGCAGCTTTATAGGCCCTGTAGGGCATTGAGATTTACGAAATATCTCATAGTTGTTAAAATAGGTGTATCCTCTATGGGGGTGTTCCGGTTTCGACTGGGAAATGAAGGAATAGGTGCATGCGGAGGATGTCGGTTGGCCTCCTTAAAAAGCCGATAAACAATTAATTGCCGAAGACAAAATCGTTTCTGTAGATTTCTCTGCAGAAGCACTTCGTGCAGCAGCCTAATCCTAACAGATTAGATTGCTCGGTAGCTTGAACTTGGACCAAGGGGAACAAGATCTACCGTCATCTTACTTGGTGTGAATGAGTCCGTCTCTAAGCCTTTAAGGCCCTCATTCGAGATTTCTAAAGGCGGGTATGTTATAATGGTGTCTCTGGCATCGTAACAGCCGCTAACTTCTAGAGACTAAGCATGTAGGACCTCTTTTGGAGTTTGCTCAGGACGAGAGTTCGATTCTCTCCACCTCCAATAAAAAAAGGCTTCACTTTTCGGAGTGAAGCCCTTTGTTTTTAGCGACATACAATAGCAAATTCACCTCTAAAAATTACTAGACTGAAAATTCACAAAAAGACGCTATTTTTGTGAAAAAAGAGCAATATATTTGCTGGTTTTCACGAAAGTATGCTATATTTGTGAAATCAGAAGGAGTTATCTATATGCGACAAAGCATAGAAAATTTGGTAAAAGATAGAATTATTGATCACGGTCGCGGATGGTGCTTCACCCCCATGCATTTCTCTGATTTAGGCAACGATACCTCTATTAGAAAAGCTCTTTCCCTACTTCAAAAACAAAACTTCATCCGAAGGCTTGCACAAGGTGTTTACGATTATCCTATAACGCATGATCTTTTAGGCATAATTCCTCCCGATTTAAGTGAGGTTGCTAAGGCTATCGCAGAAAAAAATGGGGTTCAAATTCAACCCGCCGGAGCTCATGCAGCTAATTTAGTTGGCCTTTCTAACCAGGTTCCTGGGCAAGTTATATTTTTAACTGAAGGTCCATCCAGGACAGTTAAAATAGGGAATCAAAAAATTGTTTTCAGAAAGACCACAAAAAAAATTATGTCTTCGGCAGGCACTAAAGAAGGTCTTTTGATTCAAGCCATGAAAAATCTAGGAAAAGATCATATTGACCAGATAACACGTGCACGAATTGCGGAATTCCTTAAAAACTCGAATGAAAAAGAAATCAGAGAAAACATGAAATTTGCTCCTGCATGGATGCGAGTCATTGTTTTTGAAATTATAGGGTTAAAACAATGAAAGAGAATTCTTTGGCTTTGGTGCTCCCCATGACCCTGAAAATGCGCCTTCCAGGAAAAAGCAAAACGCTATCATCGATAATCTTTCAAAAGCATGCTCTACTTATGTGCAAACTGAAATGCTAGCCGATCTTAAAGACATTTTTACTGCAAAACTTGGAACAACCGATGGATGGCAAATCTTTCCTGATCAAAAAGATCCAGATGCTCAAAGGTTATTATTCGCATACCCAAGTGAAACTTCAAAAGCTGGATATATTCTTCCGCTTGTAAAAATCGAAATTGGCGCAAGATCAGAACACTGGCCTGTCAGTGAGCATAGAGTGCAGAGTTATGTTAAAGAGGCGCTAGAAGAAAAAATTCATGAACCTGAAATAATGATTCGTGTACTGAATGCTGAACGCACTTTCTGGGAAAAAGCAACTATCCTTCATCAATATGCTCATTTACCCGAGAATAAAAAGCTCCCTTCACGAATTTCAAGGCACTATTATGATTTCTTCCGATTGATAAATTCTGAGATTAAGAAAAAAGCTCTTCTTGAGACCGCACTACTTGAACGAGTAGCTACCCACAAAAGCATTTATTTTGCATCAAGTTGGGCAAGCTACCAAACAGCTCGGAAGCAAACTTTAAAGCTGTTTCCTCCTGCTCGGATTTTAGTGGAACTCGAAAAAGATTATGAGTTGATGGAATCCATGCTCTTCAGGGAGATCCCTACATGGGAATCAATTCTAAAAACGATTGAGCAGTTTGAAAACGAATTTAACAAAGAATCTCTTGTATAGGAAAACTAATGAAATTCCAAACACCTTTACCATTAAACCCAGGCGATAAAGTCGCCATTATATCCCCTTCTTCTGGAATGCCTTTTCTTTTTCCATGGGTATACAAGCAAGGACTAAATCGAATTAGAGAAATTTTTAAACTTGTACCTGTAGAATTTCCTACTGCTTGCCAAAGCCCAGAATACCTCTCTCAAAATCCAGAAGCTCGTGCAAAAGATATTAACGAAGCTTTTTCAGACCTTTCTATTAAAGGCATCATTGCGACAATTGGCGGAATTGACCAAATAAGAATACTTCCTTACTTGGACAAAGA
>CAZZJE010000172.1:0-5958 GCA_964654295.1 uncultured bacterium
GGCTGCCCGCTTTCGTTGACATATATTCCAATTCCATCCCCTCTTCGATAAAGCGATAGGTTTTATCAAGAATGAATTTCTCAATGATAAACCGTTTCCCAAAACAGAGCTGAAGCTTTGGATCGCGATAGACGACAGAGTAAACCGTCTTGCGG
This sequence comes from uncultured bacterium, assembly GCA_964654295.1. GTDB lineage: Bacteria > Chlamydiota > Chlamydiia > Chlamydiales > JABDDJ01 > CAZZJE01. The sequence continues at coordinate 156 of CAZZJE010000172.1, forward strand.
TCAGCTACAGCGATAGAGATGGGAGCTTGGCTGAGATAAGTTTTTTCAGGAGGTGAGGTAACGGTATAGGTTCCATCGGCATAAAGCAGCAGCAGTTTATCATAATTGGTGCATTCAATCTGAATGCCTTCCGTGACTTTAGTTCCCAGAAACTGGGTTTTCGGGTCAAACCCTACTTTGATGATTTTTGTTTCAATCGCCTTACGATTCACTTGAGAAATCGTTTGTAGCTCAGTGCGACGTGGAAATTGGCTGCCATATTTTTTTAGAAGATTTTTCAAGTGCCGGATAGCGACCTTGCGTATTTGCCCCAGATCCTTAATATGCTGCTCCAACTCTTTCTGCAGAGAGGCAACCTCTTCTAAATTTTTAACGACATCAAACCGTGTGATGCGGCGAATAGGAATGGCCAAAAGCCGGTCAAAGTCGGCTTTTTCCGGAACCTTTGCTAATTGGTTGTGATAAGGCGTAAAAATCTTTTCCAAGGTCGGATAGAGCTTGCTTTCGTCACTAATCTCTTCCAACACTTTGTAAAGCTTATCTTCAATAAAGATTCGCTCCAGAGTTCGATCGAAAATCTTCTTTTCTACCGCTCTCTTGGCAAGCTCTAACTCTCTCTTTAACAGCTCCTGCAATTTGTCACTGTGGCAGCGCAAAATGAAGTCGACATCTGTTTCTATTGGCAAGTTGTCATGAATGACAACGGGCTGTGATGTCAAGGTGACTTCACACTCGGTATAAGCATACAAATGATCGATGACATCTTGAGCATATTGTCCACGTGGAAGCTTAATTTCGATTTCAACTTCTGAAGCGGTATAGTCATGGATGGCATCAATCTTGATTTTTCCACGTTTAGCCGCTTCGTCAATGGAACGAATGAGAGATTCTGTCGTTGTGCCATAACAAATTTCTTTGATGACTAAGGTCTTTGGATCTCGAATCTCTATTTTTGCCCGCACCCTTACTTTTCCACGGCCACTATCATATTGTGAGGCATCAATAATTCCCCCCGTCACAAAGTCGGGAGCTAAGGTAAAGGAACGCCCTTCCAAGATAGCAATCTCTGCTTCTAATAGCTCGCAGAAGTTATGCGGCAGAATATGCGTCGCCATTCCAACGGCAATGCCATCGGCCCCTTGCATAAGCAGTAGAGGGATTTTGGCTGGTAAAATCACCGGTTCTTGGTTGCGTCCATCATAAGAAGGCACTGTCTCAGTGAGGGATGGATTGAACATCGTTTCACGAGCTAAAGGCGAAAGCCGCGTTTCAATATAACGGGCTGCCGCCGCAGGATCACCTGTGAATAGGTTTCCAAAGTTTCCTTGTGTGTCTAAGAGATAGCCACGGTTGGCCAAATAGATCAACGCTTCTGAAATAGGGGCATCTCCGTGCGGATGATAGATCATCGTTTGTCCAACGACATTCGCAACTTTATGCAATTTGCCGTCGTCAATGTTAAATAAAGTATGTAGAATACGTCTTTGAACAGGCTTGAGGCCGTCGTATAAGTTGGGAATCGCCCGTTCTAAAATAACATATGAGGCATACAGCAAGTAGTTTCGCTGCATAATCGTTTTAAGGTCTTCCATGCTAGTCTCCGGATGGGATAGCGGCCGCTGGCTGGGCGGCTGATGTCGGTTGTGCCAAACGAGCAAGCTCTTTCAAACTCAACTCTTCGTTCACCAAATTTTGCATGATGAATTGCTTACGTTCCGGTGTGTTTTTGCCCATATAGAACTGTAAGGTCGTTCGAATATCAGAGAAAGTTCCGACGGTGACAGGAACTAGTCTAATATCTTTGTTGATAAATTGCTTGAATTCTCCCGGCGAGATTTCTCCCAACCCTTTAAATCGTGTGATTTCAATGCCTTTTTTCAGCTTGCTGATCGCTCGGTCGCGCTCCTCTTCTGAATAGCAATAGATTGTCTTCTCACGGTTGCGCACCTTAAAAAGAGGGGTCTCTAAGATAAAGAGATGTCCATTCAAAACCAAGCCTTCAAAATAGGTCAAAAAGAATGTGATCAGCAGGTTGCGAATATGCATGCCATCAACGTCTGCATCAGTTGCTAAGATCACCTTCTGATAGCGTAAATGAGTGATCTCCTCTTCAATGTTCAGAGCACTCATCAAGTTGTACATCTCTTCATTCTTATAGAGCTGATCCATCTTCATCCCAAAGACGTTCAGCGGCTTTCCACGTAAAGAGAAGACGGCTTGGGTCAAGGGATCACGCGCTGCGACGATCGAGGCGCTGGCTGAATCGCCCTCGGTCAAAAAGATCATCGACTTTTCGCCGTGCGGCGTCTCATCTTGCAAATGGTATTTGCAATCGCGCAGCTTTGGAATCTTAAACGAAATCTTCTTCTGCTTCTCTTTCGCCTCTTTTTTGACCGCGGCCAGCTCCTTTCTTAGGCGCTCATTAAACGCGATGCGCTCGATCCAGCGGTTAGCGATATCTGTATGCTGGTAGAGAAGCTTAACGACGGCATCTTTAACCTCTTGTACAATGCCTGCGCGAATATCTGTGTTACCAAGCTTGTTTTTGGTTTGAGATTCAAAAACAGGATCTTTCAGGCGTACTAAAACGGCACCAAAGATCCCTTCACGAACATCAACGCCCTGAAAGTTTTTCTTGGAATATTCATTGATGCCTTTTAAAAGGCCTTCTCGAAAAGCAGAAAGATGGGTTCCTCCGTCCGAGGTATATTGTCCGTTGACAAAGGAGTAGTAACTCTCTCCGTAATTTTGTGTATGGACAAAAGCGAATTCAAGCGTCTGGCTGCGATAGTGCAGGGGAGAGTAGAGCCACTCCTCTTCTTGTACTTCTGCCTTTAACAGATCTAATAGTCCATTGTTGGAACGAATCTCTTCGCCATTCAATTTAATAGTCAAGCCAGTGTTCAAATAGGCGTAGTGCCACATACGCTTGACTAAATAGTCATGCTGGAAGCGATACTTGTTGAAGATCTCAGGGTCAGGAACAAATTTTACCGCTGTTCCATTAGGCTCTTTCGTCTTGCCATTCTCTTCCTTCTCCAACTTGCCTTGGGTAAATGCCGCTTGTACAAAACGTCCGTCACGAACACTTTTGACAACGAAACGGCTAGATAAGGCGTTGACAGCTTTAGTTCCAACACCATTAAGCCCAACAGAAAATTGAAAGATATCGTTGTTGTATTTGGCTCCCGTGTTAATCTGGCTGACGCATTCAATGACTTTACCCAAGGGGATGCCTCTTCCAAAATCTCGCACGGAAACTTCATGCGTCACCTCATCGACATGGACCTCAATTTCACGTCCATGACCCATGATAAACTCATCAATACTGTTATCAATGATCTCTTTCACCAATACATAGATCCCATCATCGGGATGCGATCCATCTCCAAGACGGCCAATATACATGCCAGAGCGCAAACGAATATGCGCTAAAGCATCTAGTGTTAATATGGTGGTTTCGTCATAAGACTTGGCCATCAATCCCTCGTAAAAATTAAGAAAATTACAAAAACATGAGTTTGCTTATAAAGCAGAAATAAGATTATAGAACAGTGTGGAAGTATATTCAATGCTCAAATGACATTCATTAAGCGAGATTTAGAGAAAAATGGACTATATCCGACTTTTAAAAGATCGCTCGCTTCTCATCACGGGCGGAACGGGAAGTTTTGGGCGCGCTCTGACACGTCGCCTCTTGCAATTAGACCTTTGCCGTAAAATTGTGATTTTTAGCCGTGATGAGTGGAAGCAGTGGGAGATGAAGCAGTCGGATCCTCTCTTCTCAAGCCCGAAGATGCGCTACTTCCTAGGAGACATCCGTGACGAAACAAGGCTCCAGCGCGCTTTTCATGAAATCGATTTTGTCATTCATGCAGCGGCACTCAAACAGGTTCCTGCAGCCGAATATAATCCGACTGAATTTGTTAAAACAAATGTCATCGGTGCCATGAATATTATCAACGCTGCCATCGACGGCAGTGTGCGAAAAGTGATTGCTCTCTCTACCGATAAGGCTGTCAACCCTGTTAACCTCTACGGCGCCACTAAGCTCTGTTCTGACAAGCTCTTTGTTGCAGGAAATGTATACGTAGGGACTCGCGGGTTTCCCATCTTCTCCGTCGTCCGCTATGGAAACGTCATCGGCAGCCGTGGAAGCATCATTCCTTACTGGCAGCAACTTGTAGCTTCGGGAGCAAAAGCGCTTCCGGTGACTAATGAAGAGATGACGCGCTTCTGGATTACTCTAGAGCAAGCGGTTGATTTTGTCCTAATGAGCCTTGCCGACGCAAGAGGAGGGGAGATCTACGTCCCTAAAATTCCAAGCATGCGTATCGTTGACTTGGCCAAAGCCATTGCACCTCATCTGCCTTTAGAAATCTGTGGAATTCGTCCTGGAGAAAAGCTGCATGAAATCATGATTCATGCTCAAGATGCCTCTCATACGATCGAATGTCCTAATCACTTTGTCATTTTACCCGAATCTTATGACACCGACACGCTTCATCGTCTTAAAATTGATGATATGCGAGGAGGGCATCTGCTGCCTTATGGCCACACTTACTCTTCAGATCGCAATACAGAGTGGTTAGATGTCGAGGGCATAAGAAAATATCTCGAATCCAAAACGGCAACTTATAAAAATTCTTGATGTTTTCAATGCTCCCTGGCAACAATGGATCTTTGTCGCTAGGTTGTATTACCAAGAGAGGATAGCGCATGCATGTCGGAATGGTCGGGATTAACCACAAACTCGCTGACTTAAGACTTCGCGAACTATTGGCCAAAGCTTGTCAGCGCCGTTTTGGCTCTTCAGCTTCCACACATGGAGATCATCACTTCATCCTGCTATCGACGTGCAACCGCACGGAACTCTACTTTCATTCGCCTGATTTGACAGCTACGCATGCCTATCTTCTTAAAATCTTAAGGGCTGAAGTCGAAGAGGAGTTTGATCAAAAGCTCTACTCCTTTTTCAGTTATGACTGTTTCCTACACTTATGCCGAGTCACAGCTGGACTAGATAGTGCGATTCTTGCCGAGACGGAGATCCAAGGACAAGTCAAAGCGGCTTATGAAGAGGCCTCTTCCTATCAGATGATTCCTTTTGCTTTGCATTTTCTCTTCCAAAAATCTCTACGCGTTGGAAAACAGGTCAGGACTCTCTTTTTACAAGAGGGACGTAGAATGCCCAATTTGGAAGATGCCATTTTCAGTATTGGGGCCGAGCTATTTAGCAATATCAGAGAGGTTAAGACGCTCTTTGTGGGAGCTTCCGAAATTAACTTAAAAATCCTTTCTTTTTTAAGACGCAAAGGCATTCAAAAGTTAACGCTATGCAACCGCTCTAGAGAGCGGGCTGAAGTTGCGGCGAATACGTACCATGTCGCTTTATTGCCTTGGCATGAGCTGCATCAGCAGCTATTTAAATATGACTGGATTATTTTTGGGACAAAGGCACCCGAAGCTCTAATCAAATCAAACGATTTCAAGCAGCGATTGAGCGAGCCTCGGCTGCTGATCGATCTCTCCGTACCGCGTAATATCGATCCTCACCTTGCTCATATAGAGCATCTTCACCTGCGTAATATCGACCAGCTCAACCTTGCCTTAAAAAGCCGGCAAGAGCAGATGCAGCATGTGATTATGGAGGCTGACCTGTTTATCCGACGCACTTCTCAAAAGCATATGGAAGGCTTTATCTCCCGCCAAACTTGGCAGCCTACACTCGAGTTAGTCACAGCCTAAATGTAGCGTAGGCTTTAGAGGTAATTGCAAAATTGTTGTCTTATGAGGCCCAATG
>CAZZJE010000173.1:0-5936 GCA_964654295.1 uncultured bacterium
TTTACGAGATATTGTTCAGAACCATATGATGCAACTGCTTTCAATCGTTGCGATGGAGCCTCCAAGCCAGATGAACGCAACCTCCATACGCAATGAAAAAGTAAAGGTCTTAGACTCTATTCGACCTATTCCAGCAGGTCAGGAAAATGATTGGATTGTTAGAGGACAATATGGCCCAGGCTACATCCAAGGAGAAGAGGTTCCTGGATATAGAGAGGAAAAAGATGTTCCTCCAACATCTAATGTCGAAACGTTTGCAGCTCTTCGACTCTATATCGACAACTGGCGCTGGGGAGGAGTCCCATTCTATCTGCGTGCGGGCAAAAGATTGCCTAAACGTGCCACAGAAATAGCCATTACCTTTAAACGCACTCCAACCCGTCTCTTAGAGCATACAGACACTCGCAACGATCCAAATGTTTTAGTTGTTCGCATTCAGCCTGACGAAGGAATTTCACTTAAAATCAACTGCAAAATCCCCGGAATGCAAGCTCCCTTGCAGCCTGTTAAGATGGATTTCCGCTACGGCGCTTTTTTTGGAGCAACTCCACCAGAAGCTTATGAGCGGTTGATTTGTGACTGTTTAATTGGAGACAACACACTTTTTGCCCGATTTGACGAGGTGATCGCCTCATGGAAGATTTTTACTCCCATCTTAGAATATTGGGCTAAAACAGAGCCAGTGCCTCCCTTTCCCAATTATGCAGCCGGCACATGGGGCCCGTTAGCTGCAGAAGCTCTCATTACAAGAGATGGACATAAATGGCGCCTGATTTAAAAAGATCACTCTGCTATGATATTTTCTGTGGTTTTTAGACACGTTAAACTCGACAAAATTCATGAATGCACTTACGTCAATCGCTGCTGCCGATATTGAATCTGAGCTCACGAAGCTTTGGGAAGCTCAAAGGGAGAAAAACAAGATTAAAGCCTGTCTCTTTAACCTTGTTTTGTTTTCTCAAGATTCAAGACGAACAAACTATTTTCGAGAACTGATTCGCTCTACTATAGAAAAATTTCCCTGCCGCATCCTTTTTATAGAGGGTGATGAGGTTAATTCAGGAGATCGTTTAGGAATTCAAGTCTCTAACCAGACTATTCTGCGTGGAGACTCTTTAATTGCTTGCGATCAAATCAATGTGCAAGCCTCTAGAAATCAGTACGTTAGGATTCCTTTTTTAATTATTCCCCATCTGATTGCCGATCTACCCCTCTATCTCCTGTGGGGCCAAGATCCAATGTCAGATCATATCATTCTCCCAAAACTTTTACCGTTGGCAACTCGGTTAATCTTTGACTCTGAGTGCACGCAAAATCTTCAAACATTTAGTCAACGGCTCCTATCTAAACTACCGGAAATGAGCCATTTAGAATTAATGGATATGAACTGGGCACGCTTAAGTGGCTGGAGAGACGCCATTGCCAATGTCTTTGAACCGGCATATCGCCTGGAGCATCTCTTTGAGGTGGAGAGAGTTGTCTTGCGCTATCAATCCAAGCCTACCGAATTTTTCAAAAACACTCAAACCCAAGCACTCTATCTCACAGCCTGGCTGGCCGCTCAACTGCAGTGGAATTTTGTGAACGTCTCAACCAAAGAAAAGGTGCACGAGCTGCAGTTCAAGTGTAATGGCAAATCGATCACAGTTGTCCTAGAGCCAGAAGAGCGCCCAACGTTAGACCCTGGATCGATTTTAGGTGTCATGATCTCATGCACCAATAGCTTCTCTTTCCAATTCGAGCGAGACGAGACAACACGTAAAGTTACTATCCATGTTTCTAACAGAGAGTGGTGTGAAGCACCTGTCACTTTGCCGCTTCCGAATCTTCAGCGTGGATTCACCTTTATTAAAGAGATGTTTCACCGCCAAGCAGGCGAGCATTACCGCAACACTTTGCAAGTTCTTGCCCAAATTCCCTGGTCTACACAATGTCCATCAAACGGGGTAGGCAGCTAATGGAAAAAGAGGCTCTTTGGCAGCAAAAAATTCACTTATTAAACAGCCATCAGAAGCTGCTAATCTTAGAAAATCGATCCGAAGCTGTTATAACAGCCGCAGAGCATTTCTTAACAATCGCTGAACAGGCGATCAAAAAACATGCAGCTTTTTATGTAGCGCTATCAGGCGGCAGCACTCCCAAAGCTATTTTTGAGCTCTTTAGAAAGCCAGAATATAGCCAGAGAATCGATTGGTCTCGCTGCCACCTCTTCTGGAGCGATGAACGCGCCGTTGCGCCTGATAATAAAGAGAGCAACTATCATATGGCCATGGAGGCAGCTTTTTCTCATCTTCCTATTCCAAAACAACATATCTACCGTATGGCTGCTGAGGAGAATCTTGCACAACATGCACGCCTCTATGAATCTTTAGTACGCGATGTTGTTCCTCATGCCTCATTTGATCTCATGATGTTAGGTGTTGGTGAGGATGGCCACACAGCCTCTCTATTTCCCCATACAGAAGCACTCCATGTGCAGGATCGTCTCGTCGTTGAAAACCATGTGCCACAAAAAGATTGCTGGCGCATGACAATGACCTACCCTTGTATCAATGCAGCACGGCATATTGCCATCTATGCTCTTGGAAGAGATAAAGCCTCTATTCTTGCAAAAGTTTTGCAAGGCCCTGAAAAGCCAGAGGACTACCCCGTCCAGCGTGTAGGCAATCACAAGCATCCAGCTCTATGGATCATCGACCGAGAGGCGGCAAGCGACTTACAGTTATGATTGTTCTTGGAATTGAAAGCACCTGTGATGAAACAGCGTGCGCACTTGTTAAAGATGGACAGGAGATTTTGTCCAATGTCATCTCTTCTCAAATCGATCTTCATCGACATTATGGTGGAGTTGTCCCTGAGCTAGCTTGTCGACGTCATGTTGATGTCTTATTGCCTGTCTTAGATAAAGCCTTAAAAGATGCCTCTCTGTCGCTTTCGGAAGTCGACTTAATTGCTGTCGCACACGGGCCAGGACTCGTTGGTGCGCTCTTACTAGGCGTCCAAGCAGCCAAAGCACTTGCTTTTGCATTAGACAAGCCTTTTATTGGTGTCAACCATGTCGAAGCGCATCTCTATGCTGCCTGGATGTCAGCCAAGCAGAGGCCTCCTCTCCCAGCTCTTGGCCTCGTGGTCTCTGGCGGCCATAGCTCACTGCTTCATATCGATGCGATCGGAAGCTACCGACTCATCGGACAGACAGCCGATGATGCAATCGGTGAAGCTTTTGATAAAGCAGCTAAGCTACTAAATCTCTCCTACCCAGGTGGCCCTGAAATAGAGAAGTTAGCAAAAGAGGGAGATAGCCAAAGATTTCACTTAAAAGCTGGTAAGATAAAAGGCCGCCCCTATGACTTCTCTTTTAGTGGCTTAAAGACAGCTCTCCTATACACCTATCAAGAGATCATGCGCTCTCAAGGCAACTGCGACCAGCAAACTCGACGCGACCTAGCGGCCTCTTTCCAAAAAGCGGCATTTGACAGCGTCATCGATCGATTAAAACTGGCTGTGGCTGAATTTGGCTATCAAACGATTCTCTTTGGGGGCGGGGTGACCAACAACCAGACATTACGCCAACGCATCCGCAACGAACTCCCTAAAGTTCAAACACTTTGGCCAGAATTAGGCCTCAGCTTAGACAACGCAGCGATGATTGCAGGCTTGGGCTATGAACGCTTCAAAATTCAAGGACAAAGCGACCCCTACACTTTAGATGCATTGACACGAATCCCCTTAGGAGAACCGATTCAACGATTGTAGATTCTTGAAAACTTTTAGCTGCGACTCAATGGCTTTACGCGCCTCGCCCTTCAGTCGATCAATGAAAAAAACGCCATTGAGATGATCATTTTCATGCAAAAAAACGCGCGCTTCTAATCCTATTAAAACTTCGGTGAAACGCTCACCCAATAGATTTGTTGCTTCGACTTCAACTTGAATTGGCCTGGTCACCTCTGCTCGTATATTTGGAATAGAGAGGCAACCTTCGGCACGAATCCACTCTTCAGGGCTATATTTGATAACTTTTGGGTTAATATAGACTCGAAAAAGCGGTGGCTCTCCCTTCTCTGCTTGCTGATTGGAGGCAACACGTGTCACAAAAAGGGCCAAAGATTCGCCGAGCTGTGGAGCTGCTAATCCAACCGCTCGCTTTTCTAACACAAAATCCTTCATCTCCTGTACAAGGGCGCGCAATGTATCGTCTATCCCTTCAACACGTTTCGCTTTTTGTCGTAAAATCGGATTACCATAATAAATAAGAGCTCTGGCCATCTTGGATTCCTCCCAAATCCAGTATAACGCTTCTAAGAAAAAAAATGTAGAGTTGGCTGATTGCTTTCTTTTAAGGATAAAGAAATTTTGAATGATGCTTAAGAGGCAAAAAATTCAAACATCACTTTTTCGCATTAAATCTCTTTTTGATTTTCTGAAGCACAGGATCCAAAGCCTTACGCTCTTTTGCATCCATTCGATCAATAAAGAGAACGCCATTTAGATGATCATTTTCGTGAAACACTTGACGTGCATCGTAACCCGAATAGGATTCTTGAAAAATCTCCCCATGCAGATTCATGGCCTCAATGGTGATCTCTTTAGGTCTGATAACACCACCGACTAATCCTGGGAGAGAGAGGCAAGCTTCGTCTTCCTCGACAAGTTCTGAAGAGAAAGAAATGATTTTAGGGTTAAGGTATGTCTTAGTCTTTTGCGGCAGCCATTGTAACTTGCCCTCGGCATCATAATGAGGGAAAACGACTAAAAACAGGGAGATTGAAAGTCCAATTTGAGGAGCGGCCAAACCACATCCATCTTCTGCAAACATCGTTTCGACCATATTCGCAACAATTTGATGGATCTTATCATCGATCTTGTTGATCCTTTCACATTTCTTCCGCAGAATAGGATCTCCATAATAACGCAGTGGTAAACGCATGCAGCTCTCCTCAAGTATATCTGAAGACGCTGATTATACTGCAAAAGCCACAAAAAATTCAAGATATTATTTTTAAAACACTTACGTTAAAAAATGAAGATGACACCCTATTGCACTCTCTGCCAAAGTAACCTTCCTTCACAGGTAATTGAGGAGGGAGAACATCGCTTTTGCTGTACAGGCTGTCAAATGGTTCATAAAATTCTATCAGCTCTACCAAGCTATCAAGGAAATGTCAAAGAGCATCCCCTCTTTCAACAAGCACTCAAAACAGGTCTCATCTCCAATCCTGCATTGGCGGAACATCGAGAGGATAGTGACCTCAATATTCCTCAAGAAGATCGGCGTCGCCTTTATCTAGAGATTCGAAATATGTGGTGTCCCACCTGTGCCGAATTAATCACCCTCTTATTAAAAAGAGAAAAAGGTCTCTTTTCTTGTGTGATCGACTACACAACCGATCTAGCTTGCATCGAATATAGCCCTAGGCATCTAGCTAAAGAGAGTATTATCCAAACGATTAAAACATATGGATATGAACCAATTCCTCTCGAGCAGGCCCATGAACGAACGATCAACCGCTCTCTGCTTCTACGTTTTGTCATTGCAGCCTTCTTCTCTCTCAATGTCATGATGTTCGCCTATCCTCTCTATGCAACCTATTATGATGGCGATCCTGAAGGATATGGATGGCTCTTCGCTCTCCTCTCCCTGATCTGCTCACTTCCAGTTGTGACCTACTGCTTTTGGCCAATTTTACGACGCTTCGCGCTAGCCATCCAAACCGGCTTTATTGGAATGGAGACACTGGTTGTTTTGGGCGTCTCAACTGCTTTTGGTCTCTCTCTTTACGAAATGTGGCAAGGACGAACAATTGTCTATTTTGACTCCATGACTGTTTTAGTGGCCTTGATGCTTCTTGGAAAGATCATCGAGTCGCGAGCCAAGTTTACTGCCAAAGAGGCTTTAATGCAGCTCAGCAAGGCGCTTCCTCGCCGTGGAAGGC
>CAZZJE010000174.1:0-5930 GCA_964654295.1 uncultured bacterium
GATTGTATTCTTGTGGATCTTGTCGGTATTTGGCTTGAGCACACGTTTCAAAGCTCTTACAGACAAGCAAGCAGAAGGCAAAAAGGCAGATGCTCCTGCAGCATCTCAGCCTGTTGAGCCGATTGCAGCTAAGAATCCAGCTCCTGCTGCGAGCTAATTGAAGCTGCTTTTGGAGTGCGGTGATTGATTGCTGCACTCCCTATCTCTTATGGATATCTTCTACAATTTGCGGTTTTTTTTTGACAGAATGCAAGACTCTTTGCTATTCTTTCCCTCTTATTCCAAGGAGCTAGCTGCAGACGTGCGGCAGTAACTTTTATCCCCAACGTAAAGAACCTGAGAAGACTGATGGATAAACAGAAGCGGTGGCAATTTTACCTGATCCTTGCCGTTTGCATCCTAACCCTTTACAACATTCTTCCAACCATTTTTTACTACACTAAACCGCTCGGCTCTCCGATTGATGATAGCCGTGCCATGGGTGTAGCAAAAGAAGTTGTCGAAAGGGTCAATGTATTAGAGGAAGATGCAAAAGATTGGCTTTATTCTTTTGCAAAACTGTTGGGCGTTAAGCCACAGAGTATTGAATTAGAATCAAATGATCCACGTCTTGTGCGTGTGACGTTTGCAAATGGACAAGAGGCTGCAAAGTTTTCTAGCATGCTCACGCGTGCTGGTGCACGTATTCCTTTTGCTCCAGCTCAGTTGCGGCTGTATGAGCCGATTGAAAAGAATCCCAATGTTGTTTGGGTCGCTCGGCAAATTGATGTCCGCCTTGATCCTAATCAAGTGAACCAGCTGTTTCAATATACCTCTAAGTATGATGAGCAGGGCAAAATTACCCCTCTCTACCGAGAAACAGTTTATGACCGCGTTGCTCAAGTGGCGCTCTCTCTAGCCGGCCCGAGTGCACAGGCGCAGCAGATGGAGGCTGTCGTGCAGAATCCTTCGGATACAAGCTATGACGACCTTGTCTTGAGCTTAGCCAAAGATATCGTAGAGGGTGAAGCGGCTTTAAAGGGACATCCTGAGATTTTGCAGCGCTGGTTTGGCTCCTTTGTTCAGAGCGATCAGGCAAATGCACAAACTCTTATCACGCGCTTTATTGCTCGTTTAGAGACGCAGGCATCCCGCCTTGAGACGCGCCGCCAAGAGCTTAACATCGCTCAGTCAGCCCTTAAGCAGTCGGGCGATCAGTTTGACCCAGCTCAGGGCGAACTGTTGGCTATTGTAAATAACCAATACAATACGCTCAATACAGCCAAGGCGATCCTTAAGAATAACCTCTCCATTTTCAAAACAGCTCCCAAGCCTTTCACTCTTCCAGAGATTTTGACAGATCTGCGTAACAGCACTGCTGGCGAAACGCAGCAGATCTTCTCTCTACAAGGACGTAATCCCTTTATTGAGAAGCTGGCAATCGACTGGGCAGATGACCGTCTAATGACGATTCCATATGCCGATGTGCAAGCGATTAGACAGAGTGAGACGCTGTCTGAAAATGTTGCTCTCCTGCAAGAGCGCCTTAATCAATACCTGATTAACTCTCTGGCTAGAGCCTCAACGCTTTCTGATGAAGCCATCACTCCAGATGGAGATCTTTTTGCTGTTAACCTTAACCAGTTAACTGGCACTCAAAGTCTGCTCATCATGAACTTGGGCTCTTTAGCTCAGCATGAGACAAACTTAGTGACACAGCTGATTGACCAGCAATGGAAACCGGCTCATCCTGACTTGGAGCGTAGCAACTATCCTCTTATTTCCTATGGTGACTTTGAAAAAGAGGGAGCTGCTAACACGAAACTTGGTTTACTTGTCTATGCTCCTGCAGCAGAGAAAGAGACACCTCCAAAAGGTTTCCGCAGCGACTCTATCTATGTTATCGCACGTGGTCTTGTTCCTCTGTTAGACAAAATGCAGCAAGATTCTTCTGCTCCAGAAAATGTGCAGCTGAAAAAAGAGCTCGATCGCCTGATCACTCTTCTACAAAGTAACGGCTATATCGGTTATCCAGGTAATGCCTATGCCATCGATCCACGTTTTAAAGATGACTATATCTTCGAACGCGATGACTTCTACAGCAATCTTATTAAAGCTACACGTGAGAACTTCATTGTAAAAGGAAGCAAGCGCTATGCTCTGCTAAACTTTAGCGATGTGGAACAGCGTATTTTAGCATGGAATGCAATCGAAGATCGGATCCAAGAAGATCTAGTGAAATGGAAAGAGGAGTATAGCACCTCTCAAGTCGATCTCGATTTGACAAATCACTACCTTGTTCCAGCTCCAACTAAAAATGTTTATTGGGAAAACTTTAAGCTAAGTGCTCAAAAATATTTTAGGGGGGATGACCGCAAGATTTTAAAATGGGGTCTTGACCTCTCGGGTGGTAAAACAGTTCGTATTGGGTTACGCGACCATAACAATCGTCCCGTGACAAATCCAGAAGATCTACACCAAGCTGTCAACGAGCTTTATGCACGTGTTAACAAGCTGGGTGTCTCTGAACGCACCATTCGTGTTGAGAGCAACAATATTGTTCTAGATTTTCCTGGCGCTCAAGGCCTCTCCGCTCGCGATCTAGTGAAAGCCTCCTCTATGGCATTCCATATCGTCAACGAGAAGTTTTCGACATACAACCCATCTTTAAAAGAAGCCGTTAACCGTTTCTTGGAAGAAGTTTGGAATGAAGCTGTTGTCACTAATCGTAAGGATATTGAAAGCATCAATGAGATTGCATGGAAGCATCTTGGCGGAAGCAGCCAAGAAGGAGTCATGTATCCACGTGGCGAATATGCAAAAGTGCTATGGGATAACGGTCTACGTTTAGCTAATCCTAAGCAGGATGTCTCCTCCGCTTCATTCAATGACACCTTATCGATGGTTGGAATGTTAAGAGGCGATGGCTTTACTGAATGGGAAGGACATGCGCATCCGCTTGAGATTGTTTTCTTTAATTATGCTTTAGAAGGTTCGAGCTTAGACAGAGTTACAGTCGGCTTTGATCCAAGCCAAGGAAACTTGTTAACATTTGGCATCAAGGGCTATTACGAAGGCGATCGTGTAGGAAATCCTAGAGATGACTTCTACACATGGACATCGCAGTTTGCCGAAGATAAAATTCGTGGCACAAACAAAGAGGCCTATGCGCCAGATGGACGTGGATGGAGAATGGCGGTTATTTTAAATGGCCGTATCATCAGCCAGCCTACCTTGCGTTCAGCTTTACGTGACGGTGGTACGATTAGTGGACGCTTTTCACAGCGCGAAGTTAATCAGCTCGCTGCCGACCTTAAAGCGGGGTCTTTGAGCTTTACGCCTCGCATTTTATCTGAGCAGAACGTTAGCCCAGAGCTTGGTCAAGAAGAGCGTACACGTGGAGTGTTAGCAGCTGTTGCGGCGACAATCCTCGTCTTCATCTTCATGATCTATGTCTATCGCTTTGGTGGCCTTGTGGCTTCCTGTGCGCTATTCTTTAACATCCTCATCATGTGGGGAATTTTACAGAACTTAGATGCAGCCATCACGCTGCCTGGTATTGCCGGTATCGTCTTGACGATTGGAATGGCTATCGATGCAAACGTTCTTGTGTTTGAGCGTGTGCGAGAAGAGTTTAAGATCTCTGGCCGCATTGGCCCAGCCATTCAGGCTGGCTATCGCAAAGCCTTTAGCGCGATCATCGACTCGAACATCACAACGATTATCGCTGCTCTTATCCTGATTCAGTTTGACTCAGGTCCTATCCGCGGCTTTGCTGTGACGATTATTATCGGTATTGTCTCATCGATGTTTACAGCTCTCTTTATGACACGCTACTTCTTCGCTGGATGGGTCAAAAATCCTAAGAATAAGTCGTTGAATATGCGTCAGCTAATTGGTGAAACGCACTTTAACTTCTTAGCTCAGGCAAAGAAAGCTGTCATTGTCTCCTTGATCTTGGTTCTGGGTGGCGCCTTCTTGTTCATTGATCAGCGCCGTACAATCTTTGGTATGGACTTTACAGGTGGATACTCCTTGACATTGGAAGTTGCTGAGAAATCTCCTCCAGAAAACTATCGTCTCCAAGCGTTAGATGCTCTGTTGGCAGCTGGTGCAACAACAAATGATGTTCAAGTGAGAGAGCTAGGTAGGGCAAACCAACTGCGCATTCAGCTCAGCACGAGTATGGAAGAGAGGGGACATCCTTTCTACCAGATGTCAGAAGAGCAAGATGGCAAGTTTACCTATAGCTACCAGCATAATCCTAGAATCGACTGGGTGGTTGAAGCGCTGCAGGCGGGTGGCTTGACAATTCCGGCTGACCAGTTAACTCAGCTAGAGGGCCATTGGACAGTGATGAGTGGTCAGTTCTCGGATACAATGCGTAACAACGCAATCCTGGGTCTACTCCTTTCACTCTTAGCAATCTTAGTCTATATTACGATTCGCTTTGAGTTTAAGTATGCGATTAGCGCTGTGCTCGGCTTAGCCTATGACGTGATTGTCTCCTTGGGAGTCATTGCGATGTTCCATTGGATCGGTATGCCAGTTCAGATCGATCTGCAAGTGGTAGGAGCCATTATGATGATCGTTGGTTACTCGTTGAATGATACGATTATCGTGTTCGACCGTATCCGCGAAGATATCTATCTCCATCGCAAATGGAAATTCCAGGATATCATTAACCATGCTCTCAACGTCACACTGAGCCGTACGATGATTACATCTGGTTCTACATTGATGGTCTTGATGATGCTGGTTCTTCTAGGTGGACCCTCCATCTTCGGCTTCTCGCTCGTCATGGCAATCGGAGTCGTCGTTGGAACACTTTCATCACTCTTTGTTGCTTCGCCAATCCTGCTCTACTTTCATGAGAGAGAAGAGCGTGCAGCGCAGCAAAAAAGCTTGGACTATAAGCGCTCTTAAGCAATCTTAGGGCGACAAGTTGAAAGAATAAACCCGCTTGGAACGGAATATCCAAGCGGGTTTTTGATTAGCTTAAATGACTTAATTCTCTTCTGGATCAAAAAATTCCAAAAAGAACTCAGCTGTTGTTGGATTATATAAAAAATCAATCGAATGGTGAATATAGAGCTTTTCTAAATTGATCGATTTAGACTCTAGCTTTCGAAGAATCTTAATGACTGTTTCATACACAAAGTGATCTGGAAGATGGAAGTCTATCCCGCCATCTTCTCGTTTGGATAGCTGAATATTGCCACTAATCTTGCTGGGGCATGTGTTTCCCTTCCTATTTAAAAACTCATCCGCCGATGGATAAGTTATAACCAAGTTGTCGCTCCAGACATCTAACTCAACATTAGATAAGTCAATACCTGCCTGCTGTAAAATGGCTAGCATTTCTAGACAGTTCTCTTCATCCAGTCGATAATGTCCGCTCTTATTGGTTAATCTTTGAATGGTTCCCTTCTCATCTGTTTTGATTTCGCCTGCAAATAGCACACTTCCTCCCGCTGTGATGCTAGAGTGGTGAACCTTATAGGGGATATGATTAGCGGCATAAAGTTGACCATCTCTATCAATCACTAGCATGGCATACCCATTACCAGATAAGGAACTTGTCATGGAGGTTGTATCTAGGCGCTTATTTTGGAAATAAAAGCTGGAATTTTGGATGGTAATTTTGTGGGCCATTTTTTCATTTTCATCAAAATATTGAAGTTGGTAGGCCTCTCTATTATCGATACTTTGATAATCCATCCATTCAGGAAAAGAGAGCCTAGTTTGGCTTTTTTGCCAAATGGCTACATATTTTTCTAAAAAATCGCCTCGATAGTGCTTATTAACTGTTTCTAACCAATATTTAGGCTGCAGTGGCTTTGCTCTAGAGGTTGAATTACATCCTTTAAAAATACGTCGAATATGATGATAGAGGCGTTTGCAAGGAGGGGGGTAATTGGAGACAATTCGATTTTCTTGAGATGCCGTCA
>CAZZJE010000175.1:0-5901 GCA_964654295.1 uncultured bacterium
TGAAAGTGTGACTTTGGATGACAAGAGCAAGCCTGGCGCACACAAATAGCTGAACTCAGTAATTACTCAAACCAGCTCTAAGGCCGGTTTTCATTTAGCCTGTTCTAAAATAACATTAAGCGGCCTTTGTCAAAGTCCTTTTTGGGCCGCAGAGGGTTATCATCATGAGTAATGATTTAGCGTTGCAGCAAAAGATCCGTTTAAACTCTACCGGCTAATTAGTCGATAGTTTTAACCAACCAATAGCAACGCTCTACTCCTCTCCTGGAATTCATCTTTCCATCTCTTTTAGACAGCGGAATCCAATCAGCTCATGCTGCTTGTTCTCTTCGACAGGAAGGTTCTGCTGGCTCTGCTGCACCTTGACGACTCGAAAGCGAGAGAGACGATTTTGGTTGGGGTGGGTGCGGTTCCAATATTTTTCAGCAGCATTTTGTGGTTCTACCGCAACGGTAGAGGCAGTCCATTCGCTGATTCTATGGGAGTCTTCGCGAAACTCAGGAGCAGCTGCATAGGCTCGCGACCATTCGATCTCAGTCGGCAGCCGCTTGCCCGCCCACTTTGCATAGGCTTCAGCGTCGCGATAGCTGATATTTACAACAGGCTGCTTTTCATGGCCAAAAGGAATGTGCCCATTTTCCCAATGAGGAGGAGCTTGTCGCTTGGTCTCTTGAGTAAAGCGCTGGTAATCTTCATTGGTCACGGGATGGCGATCGATATAGAACGCGGGCACTTTAACAAAAAGAAGAGGCTGCTGACCTGTCGGTAGTAGGACGCTGTTTGGCATTAAGAAAATTTCCAAAGTTTTCCAGCGCTTAGAAGGAGCAGGCAGCAGCTCTTCTGTCACATAGATCATGTTATAAGGCGGCTTGTTCTTTATTTGAGGATAGAGCTCTTTCGACTGATTGGGCTTATAGAGAAAATCAGGAGAAGTTTCTACAGCTAAGTAGGAGTAGTCTTTGTTATCTTCGTCTACATGCGCAACTAACTTCTTGGACTCTTTCGAACCACTGAGACGACTGATATAGCGTTTTGGAACGTAACTTTCGTCGACAAATTCAGTGGGAGGGAAATCTCCCAATGCAATACTCTCCTCCTCAGACTCTCTAATTCCATGGGAAGGGAGATGTTTTGACTTGATTTGCTCTAGGCTAGAGAAGTTATAGTTGTTATCGATTGGCTCCTCATCTTCTTCCTGGTAGCGTATCTCTTTGACTTCAAAATCCTCGCCTGGGTCTTCATCAATAATCCCGACACCGGCTTTTCCAAGTGAGGGGCGCGGGATGACAGAGGCGCGGGAGTAATTGGGTTTAGAGGAGGGAGAAGAGTACTGGGAGCTTCGTCCAGCCTTTTGGATAGGAGTGGTATAGGGATCCTCTTCTCTATAGGCAATCCATTGCTCGTCGCGAAGGGTTGCTTGACGATGCGGCTTGATGCCAGAGCTTCGGGGGCCCAGAAGTGAAGCATACTCCTCTTCAGGCTCCTCATCTTCTTGGGGATTATAGCGGCTTTTATTTTGAGTAGGTGCAGTCCGTTCATCCCATGATGAGAGGCCCGACTGTCTGGGAACCGCTGCAACTAAGCCTTTGAGAGAGGCCTTACTGATGCCTGCAGAAGAAAACTTGGTCGATTTATCCTTATAAAAAGCAGTATGTGAATTTAGCTCCTCTTCTAGAGAGGGAGGCAAGTAAGTTTCAGAAGAGGCTAAGTTGATGGCAGGCTGCTTGTCGCTAAGCTTTTCTATGTGGGCGATTTTATCCCAAGGCATTTTGACATTTAAAAAATCTTTCGCCAAAACCAAGTTAAGATAACGCTCTTTAGCAAAAGCTAGATCTAAAGGGCGTGTCAGCTGAGAGTTAGGCTCTTTGATTAACCCATGGATACCACCATTCACATAGAGATCCACGATCTGGTTTCCCTCTATTACAACCTCTTGCCATCCACTACTTAAGACGATAGGCTCGCGGCTTAGATAGACAGGGAAAGCCTCTCCGCTTTTCAATTCTAGAGTAAAGAGCTCATGAGCATGTTCATCGGGAATAGAGGCGTGGCGGGTAAGC
The DNA here is from genome assembly GCA_964654295.1 of uncultured bacterium. Lineage (GTDB taxonomy): Bacteria > Chlamydiota > Chlamydiia > Chlamydiales > JABDDJ01 > CAZZJE01. The sequence goes on from CAZZJE010000175.1 coordinate 2,061, forward strand.
AGGCAAGATAGATCTTTAAGAGGAATGTCTCGTTCCACATAACGCCCCGACTCCTTTGTTAAAAAAGAGAGAGAGCCTCCGGGCAGCGCCGCAGCATAGAGATGTCCCTCTCGAGTTAAAAGCTGAATTCGAGAGCGATCTTGTTCAGACACCAAGATTGCACTGATATCAGTTGGTTTTAGAGAGAGAGTAGTTAGAGACAAAGAGAGATTGGGGATATTAAGTAATTTCCCTTTGAGTCTGCTGCCATCTTGCAGAACGAGTAGATCCTCTTTTTTCAGCTGATGGCGCTTAAGCTGCTTCCACTGCATTTCGGATAATAATTGATTTGTTGGAGGCGGAGAAGATTGAAGTTCACAACGAAACGCCAAAAGTGCTCCAGCAAGCGCAGCTGCCATCATCCATTTATGCATAACTATCCCTAATCTTACGTATTACTTCCTATTTCTACATCTGGTGAGATGAGTGTGGTTGCGAGATTTTAAGAGAGAGTGCTAAAATAAATTGGCTTGGCTCTCTGCCCTCTCGTAAATCCCTCAAACTCATTGTCCATAGCCAGCTGAATAAAACAAAGTTTATATATAGATCTATCAAATTAAAAGTAAAGTGGATCATCAGAAAATCATCTTACGTGGCGTCAAAGTCCACAATCTCAAATCTCTGTCGATAGAATTGCAATCAGGAGAGCTGATTGTTTTTAGCGGAGTTTCTGGCTCTGGAAAATCGTCGCTTGCCTTTGATACTCTTTATGTCGAAGGGCAGCGCCGTTATGTCGAATCGCTTTCTACTTTTGCGCGGCGTCAGCTGCAAGAGATGAGCCGGCCTGAGTTAGAGTCGGCAGAGGGACTATCGCCAACAATTTCTATTGAGCAGAAGACAGCCGGTCGCAACCCACGTTCGACTGTTGGAACGATGACAGAAGTCTATGACTATCTGCGAGTTCTATATGCCCGTGTTGGACATCCTCACTGCCCAGTCAGCGGTGAAGCTGTCTCGCCACAGAGCCGCGAGCGTATCATTCGAACGCTGCAGAGTCTGCCAGATGGACGCCGTTTGATCCTATTTGCTCCTTATGCACGTGGACGAAAAGGAGAGTTTCGAGATGACTTTCTTGAGCTGCTTAAGAAGGGATTTACTCGCGTTCGAGTCGACGGGACTTTAGTCGATTTAGAGAGTGGAATTCAGTTAGAAGGCCAAGTGGCCCACGACGTCGATGTGTTGATCGATCGTCTGGTTGTTGGACCCGAATCAAACTCCCGCTTAGCTGAAGCAGTGACACAAGCGTTGGAGGTAGGAGCGGGCTTATGCAGCTGTTTGGATGCCGACAGTGAAGAGGAGCAGCTCTTCTCCATGCACGCCTACTCGCCCGCTTCGGGACTCTCTTATGCCGCATTGGAGCCGCAAGATTTCTCCTTTAACAGCCCATCTGGCATGTGTTCCCGCTGCAGCGGTTTAGGTGTTGTCAATGAGTTTGACCTTGACCTTGTCATCGATCCTGAATTGAGCATTGCTGAAGATTGCTGCAAGGTTGCGAGCTCTTATCAAACTGTACGCTACCGCAATATCTATGACAATTTAGCCCGACTTTTTGACTTCAGCGTGGATACCCCCTGGAAAAAGTTGAGCGAGCAGGCCAAAAAGGTGTTTTTATATGGAACAGAACGTAAATGGACGCGCATGCATTTTGTGCATCCGATCACAGGCGCCAAATGGGTCGATAATATCCGTTGGAAAGGCGTTCTAGGAGAAGCGCACGATCGTTATGCCGAAGCCAAGAGTGACACCTATCGCAAGCGGGCTGAGAAGCTGATGCGCATGCAGGTATGCTCCGAATGCCATGGTGAGCGGTTAAAACCCTATCCGGCTGCAACGCTGCTGGGCAACAAACGAATTGCACAGATTACCCAAATGACCATTGCCTCGGCGTTACGTTTTTTTGAATCTCTAGAGCTTTCAAAGCATGAACAATTTATTGCCGGAGAGCTACTCAAAGAGATCATTCGGCGCCTCCGTTTTCTAGAAGAGGTTGGCTTACACTATTTAACCTTGGACCGCACCGCTCCGACGCTTTCAGGTGGGGAGGCGCAGCGCGTTCGTCTGGCCTCGCAGATTGGCAGTGGACTTGTTGGAATCACCTATGTCTTAGATGAACCCTCGATCGGATTGCATCCAAGAGATAACTTAAGATTAATTAATACATTGAAACATCTGAGGGATCAAGGCAACACAGTCATCGTCGTTGAGCATGATGAGGAGATGATTTGGGAAGCTGACACGTTGATTGATTTTGGACCTGGAGCAGGATCACAAGGAGGGCAGATCATCGCTCATGGTCCTCCTGCAGCACTAGTTGCGAATGAACAGTCTCTAACCATGGCTTATGCAAGTGGACGCAAGCAGATTCGCGTTCCCAAAACAAGGCGTAAGGCAGGCAAAGAGAAATTACGCATCAAGCAAGCTGCCCACCACAATTTAAAAGGAATCGACGTCGACATTCCTCTCCATCTCTTTATTGCGGTTACTGGAGTCTCAGGTTCGGGCAAATCATCGCTGATTACGGAGATTCTCTATCCCGCATTAGCCAATGTGCTGCATCGCGCTGAGCATCCGGTTGGACAGCATCAGGCCATCATTGGAATTGATCAGATCAACAAGGTCATTGCCATAGACCAATCGCCCATTGGCCGTAATCCCAGGTCGAATCCTGCGACCTATATCAAGCTGTTCGACGATATCCGCGACCTCTTCAGCCAGCTGCCAGAAAGCCAGGCGAAAGGCTATGGACCGGGGCGATTTAGTTTTAATGTTAAAGAGGGCTCTTGCCCACAATGTGGCGGCATGGGGATGCTCCGCATTGACATGGACTTTTTAGAAGATGCCTGGGTAGAGTGCGAACTGTGCCAGGGGCAGCGCTTTGATACAGACACACTTTCGATTCGTTATAAAGGCAAAAACATCTCCGATATCTTGCAGATGGATGTCGCCACAGCGTTAGAGTTTTTTCAAGCAATCCCCTCTATTAAGCATAAGTTAGAGACGCTCAAGCGGGTGGGGCTTGACTATTTGCAGATTGGGCAGCCATCGACGACCTTATCGGGAGGCGAAGCACAGCGCATTAAGCTAGCAAAAGAGCTTGTAAGGCCAGCGACAGGTAGAACCTTTTATATTTTGGATGAACCGACGACAGGACTCCATTTCGCAGATATAGCCAAGCTGTTAGAAGTTCTGCATGAGCTAGTCGACCGTGGAAACACAGTTCTTGTGATTGAACATAATATGGATGTCATTAAGACAGCCGACTGGATTTTAGATTTAGGACCTGAGGGAGGCGAAGGGGGCGGAAGGCTGGTTGCTGAAGGAAAGCCGGAAGCCATTGCCAAGATGGCAACGCCCACTGGTACTGCGTTAAAAGAGGCTCTTTACCCCAACTATCAAGCTCGTATGGAGCATGCCATGGGGCGTTTGAATGCCGCTAAGCAGCGCACCTACCATGATGCAGATGCCGAAGATCGCACACTTATTACGATCTGCGATGCCGAGCAGAACAATCTTAAGCGCGTGACAGCGGCGATTCCCCGCAACCATATCACTATCTGTACAGGACCTTCTGGATCGGGTAAGAGCTCGTTTGCCTTTGAAACGCTCTATGCCGAAGGGCAGCGCCGCTATGCCGAATCGCTCTCTCCTTATGCCAGACAGTTTGTCAAGCAAATGCCCAAACCAAAGGTTGGGCAGGTTTCAGGCCTCTCTCCCGCTATTGCGATTGAACAGAAGGCGCATGCAGGAAACCCACGTTCAACTGTTGGAACAATGACAGAGATCTATGACTATCTCCGTCTCC
>CAZZJE010000176.1:0-5865 GCA_964654295.1 uncultured bacterium
TTATTTTATTCGGGCACGGGCACGGGCACGCTCACGGGCACGAAAAGGGGCACGAAAAGGGGCACGAAAAGGGGCACGAAGGGGCTGGATGCGGAAGAGATAAAGCAAAGTAGTTCGGATTTTTATTTATTTTATTCGGGCACGGGCACGGGCACGCTCACGGGCACGAAAAGGGTAGGGGCACGAAAAAGAACAGAGGCACGAGAGCTACAGGAGGCCTCAGGTAAAACTTGCTGTTTTTTTTTAGCTTGCCTATTCTCTTAGCAAGCTGTTTCAAACTTAAGATTTTGGAGTTAATAGTGGAGAGTGAATGTAAGCCGGGGCAAAGAGCCCCTTGGAGTCGTACAATTTCAGCACTGTTTCTTGTAGGGGGCTCATGTATTGGTGGAGGCATGCTTGCCCTGCCTGTAGCCACGGGTATCGCCGGTTTTGTTCCATCGTTGGCAATGATGGCCATTTGTTGGTTTGCGATGACAGCAACAGCGCTCTTTTTATTAGAAGTTAGTTTATGGATGGAAGAGGGAGCGCACGTTGTCACAATGACAACAAGGCTGTTGGGTCCTGTTGCAAAAGTAACTAGCTGGATCTTGTATCTCTTTATTGCCTACGCCTCACTAGTCGCCTATACGGCTGGAGCTGGTGCTCAGCTAGCCCAAGCCTTTAAGTATTATTTTGGGTTAACTTTAAGTAAAGCCGAGAGCTCGACACTCTTTGTTGTGATCTTTGTGGGTGTCATCTACTTAGGCAGTCAAATTGTAGGACGGGTTAACTCCTGGCTCTTCATTGCCATGATCGTTGCCTATGTTGCACTTGTTGGAATGGGTATCGATGAGATCACCCCAAGCAACCTGTTACACATGGAATGGACTGGCTCTATTTGGGCTGTTCCCCTGCTGCTTACAGCCTTTAGCTTCCAAACAATGGTTCCCAGCTTAACCCCTTATCTCCATCGCGACGCAAGAGCTCTGCGTATTGCAATCATTGGAGGCACAGGCCTCTCATTTCTAGTCTATATAATTTGGCAAGCATTGATCTTGGGCATTGTGCCTGTTGAAGGATCCAATGGTCTCAAACAGGCTTTACTTCTAGGAGAGCCTGCAACTGTTTTTCTAAATGAACATGTTCATGGAATCTGGGTCGTTGCCATCGCTGAATATTTCGCCTTCTTCGCCATCGTCACCTCCTTTTTAGGAATTGGAATGGGACTATTCGACTTTTTAAGAGATGGCTTAAAGCTTCCGGACCAGGGATGGGGAAAAATTTGGATTGGGCTTCTGATGGCTCTACCCATCTGGTTTGTCGCAACCTATTACGACAGAATTTTTCTTTTAGCACTGGATGCAACAGGAGGATATGGAGATACCATCCTCAATGGAATCTTTCCAGTCATGATGGTTTGGATTGGAAGATATCGACTAGGATATGTTAATGACTTTCGTGTAGGTGGTGGACGTCCGCTGCTTCTATTTGTTGGTCTTTTCTTTACTGCTGCTCTTCTGCTCGAGATTTTCTTGCATTTAGGAGTCGTTCCTTCTATTTACGAAGCATACGACTTATTATTGATTCCTAATGCTGAAGAGCTAATGGAAGAGCCCTAATCTATAGATAGAATGAGAGTTTAAGGAGTAAATATGGGCCGTTTGATGAATGCCTGGCGTGCTTTTGTTAAGGCTTGGAAAGAGCCCAAAGCCGCCGAACAGTTTTTACAAGAAGCTCCAGCTCTAGCAGATCGGCGTGAAGAGGGCGATACAGCCCATTTGCGCCTATTGGCTTTACTACAGAATAAAGGACGGTTGGTTGACTTTTTTGAAGAGGATATCGACGGATTTGACGACGCCCAAGTAGGAGCTGCTGTGCGCACCGTTCATAAAGAGTGTGCCAAACTGCTGGATGAAATTGTCACCTTAAAGCCACTATTAGAAGATGAAGAGGGGCAATTCATCAATATTCCTAAAGGCTATGATGCCGCCACCATTAAAGTGGTTGGAGAGGTCAAGGGCGAGCCTCCTTATAAAGGAGTCATTGTCCATCGCGGCTGGAAAGCTGTAAAGCGATCTCTGCCTAAAAAGCTTGGTGACATGACGACAGATGTCATTGCACCAGCTGAAGTTGAAGTCTCACATCTATAAGAGAGGATTGGCATGTCTCAGGCGCGTTACCGCATTGGCATCGACTTAGGAACGACTAACTGCACCGTCGCATATGCTGCAATAGATAATGAAAATCCCGAAGTGGATCTTTTTGCTATCTCGCAACAAATCGCTGCTGGTGAATGGGGAGAATCTCTTCAACTTCCCTCATTTGTCTATTTTCCTTTAGATGAAGAGCGCAAAGCTAAAATTGTGGCAACACCCTGGGAACCTAATCAAACTTTTGTGACGGGAGTTTATGCTCGCGACCGAGGAAGCGAGCTTCCTAGCCGTTTGATCTCTTCGGCCAAATCATGGCTCTGCCACGCTGGCATCGATCGCAGAGCCGCTATCTTGCCTACAGAGCAGGAAGAGGGAAACCTAAAAAAAAGCCCGTTGGATGCCACTGCAGAGCTATTAAGACATATTAAGCAGGCTTGGGAAGCCAAGATGCCAAAAGAGCCCTTTGTCAAGCAAGAGATCTCGATTACTGTACCGGCATCGTTTGACCCAAGTGCTCGTCAGCTTGTCGAAGAGGCAGCACAGCAGGCTGGCTATCCCTCGATTCTTTTGTTAGAAGAACCACAGGCAGCTTTTTACTCTTGGCTGTTAAAGCATCAAGACGAATGGCGCAAGCTATTAAAAGTTGGCGATGTTGTTTTAGTTGTTGATATTGGTGGCGGCACAAGTGACTTTAGTTTAATTGCCGTAGAAGAGCATGAGGGCAACCTTACTCTACGTCGCCAGGCTGTCGGCTCGCATCTGTTATTAGGCGGAGACAACATTGACCTTAGCTTAGCCTATTTCGTACGTGACAAACTGGAAGAAAAAGGCCAGCGCTTTGATGAAGCGCAGATGCCGGCGTTAGTGCATCAGTGTCGTCAAGCTAAAGAGAGATTATTAGGAGAAGAGCCGCCAGCCCATGTCGATATCACCTTGGCAGGCAGAGGTAGTAAGCTGGTTGGAGGATCTCAGAAGGTACGCGTCACAAGAGAAGAGGTTCAAACTCTTCTATTAGATGGCTTTTTACCACTCGTCTCCCCTACCGATCGCTCTTCCGTTGAAAAGCGATTAGGTCTTCAGCAGCTAGGTCTACCCTATGCTCGAGATGCGAGGATCTCTTGCCAACTGGCTAAGTTTTTATCGATGACTGGAGAAGTCGATAGCAGCAGCATGGAACGCTTTGTCATGCCTACAGCGATCTTGTTCAATGGTGGAACGATGAAAAGCCCTCAGATTAGGCAACGACTCCTTGATCTATTGAATAATTGGGCTAAAGAGCTCAACCGTCCTGCAATTCAAGAGCTGCCAAATCCAGACTTTGATTATGCTGTCAGCCATGGCGCCGTTGCCTATAGCTTAGCACGCGCAGGCAAAGGCATTCGCATTAAAGCAGGTACCAGCCGCAGCTATTTTATTGGCGTCGAAGAGGCCGCTCCGGCAATTCCAGGAAGAAAGCCTCGTCTCCAAGCCGTCTGCATCGCTCCTTTTGGGATGGAAGAGGGTAGCCAGGCAGCGCTTAATGGACAAGAGTTCGCTCTTGTTTTAGGCGAGCCGGCAACTTTCCGATTCTTTAGTCATAGCACTCCTAACTTATCCAATGGAGAGCCTGCAACCGTAGGAACAACAGTTTCTAATTGGCAAGAAGAGTTATCTGAACTACATGCCATCGAAACAGAATTAGAAAAAGGCTCTGAAGATGGCAAAGTGATTCGAGTAACCCTGGAATCCCATGTAACAGAGCTGGGTCTCTTGGAGCTCTGGTGTGTTTCTTCAGAAGGACGTCGCTGGAAGTTAGAGTTTGATATACGGCGGGAAGTCGAGCAATAGAATCAGACTAAAATAGAAATTAATCCAATTTTTCTAGCATTTTTTTTCTAGTCACTCTATCAAGCTATACTGCCAAAGCTATAAAAGCTGAAGACTCAATGAATGTGTGGATGCGCACATTTAAAAACTCAAAACCAGCTTCTTAAAATCCTTACGAGAGCAAATCATGTACTACAAATTTGTTTTATTTCTCCTCGCTATTTTTAGCTGCGCCACCTCATACGCAAGAGAGTTTCAGTCTCTACCTTCTGAGATTTCAGAAGATAGCCTCTATCAAATGGTCACTCCCCATTATGAAAGCTTAGGAGAGCGACTAAATTTTGGAGAGAATAAACTTTTCTCTAAAGCCAAAGAGCCGACAATCATTCAAGCCTATAAAACAGAAATTGTGACAGTTAAAGAGACGCTATTTCACTATGGATACTATTCCGATGGAAAAATTGTGACAGTGCTTAAAGATCCATCGGGCGAGTATGCAGCTGGCACACAAGGACTCTATATTGGAAATGATCTGAAGAGTGTTGCTTCAAGCATGCACGTAGAAAAAATCAAAGATGTTGAATATGTGCGTCACGACCATAAAGCCTTTTCTGTCTATACGAATGGCCAGGGTCAATTCGTCAAAACACATCAATAGATAAAGTTAATTAAAATCGTTTTCCGTCGAGGGGATACTTTTCTCCTCGTACGGTAAGCCCTACTTAAACTGTTGTAGTTTGATATCATAAATGATATCATATATTTATGAGTAAAATTGAAAAACTGATCCAAAAAATTCTAAATGGTCAGTCAACCTCTTACGAAGAGGCTGAAAAGCTTCTTATTCGACTAGGTTTCGATTTAAATATTCGAGGCTCTCATCATGTATTTCGAAAAAATGGGTACTTAAAAACTATTTCGATTAAACGTCGAGCTGAGCTTTTGCCTACCAATTAGAAGATTTAAAGGAGGTTTTAAAAGATCATGGTTACTAAGAAAAACTTAAATTATTACTTAAATTTAAATTGGACCTACACAATAGAGAAAGAAAATCATAAAGGGCAGAGTTACTACATCATTCGAGTGAATGAATTGCCTGGGGTATGCACGGATGCTCAAACCATTGAAGAAGGCATGAAGGAAATCCAAGATGTGATTCAAGCCGCTATTGAATTGTATTTAAAAAATGGAGAAGAAGTTCCGGAACCTATTAACAAGGAAAAGTACAAGGGAAATATTGCATATCGAACAACAAGCGAAAGACATTACTATTTAGCTAAGCTCGCCCAGCAGCAGCATAAGTCTCTAAGTAAAACGCTTGATATGATTATTGACAGAAGCTTACAAAATTTCAAACCTCGTTCGATATGAATCACGGCAAAAATGAAACCAAGACAATGTTAGAATACATTTTAGTTTCACATCGTTTTGACCTCTTTTTCTTTTCTTAAATCATAACTTTCGCTGATAATTGTTGCGCTTTCCATTACGTCAATGGAAATTAAAAATAAATAAAACAATTTCAAAGAAATTATTATGAAAACAAAAAAGCTATTATCAGCGATTTCTCTAGCCATTCTCTCTTTAGTTACTTTGTCAAGCTGTGCTGCAGGTGCTGCAACAGCAGCAACAGCTGGATACTCTTTAAACGCGCGCAGTGCTGATAATTTAACAGCTCAAGGCGAAGCACGTCTAATTGAGCGAGCAAAACGTGAAATTTACGCGGAAATGTATATGAATGGCAACCAGCCCTGCTATCAAGAACAAACAAGTTATCCGCAATATAGCCAGTAATTTTACTATATGACTATGGTCAGTTTGTCAAACCCAATAAATTTCAGTCGATAAGACCGTAGCGTAGGCTTTAGCCTTTAGTCTCTTGCAGGTTAAAACCTGCAAAAACAAGCGCAGGCTAAAGAGGTAATTG
>CAZZJE010000177.1:0-5855 GCA_964654295.1 uncultured bacterium
TAGCTTCTTCTCTAGATCGGGGTCAGATTTCATAAGAGCCGTATCTGCATCATTCTGTTCCAGCAGATCTTTTTGATGTTTTAAAGCGGCTTTTTCATTGTCCAAAAAACGCTGTAGCATCAATGTGTCGACAGCTTCTGGCGCTTTTAGCTGCGGCTTAGAATCAAAGTTTTGCTCGACAGAGGGCTTGCCGGATCTCTCTGGTGCTTTTGTCGGCTCATTGGGTGTGCTGTTTTTCTTTCCAGAAAACCATCCCCAAATGCTTGAGCAGACGTTGCTAACCCATTGAGTAAAGCCTTCAACTAGCGTTGTTTTACGCTCTTTAGCCTGCTCAGCGTCGCGTCTCTCTTCTTCAGCATTTTCAGCGCGCTCAATCTCCTCTTCATCGGTCTCTTTAGCTTTAGCTAAATTGTCCGAGCTCAATTCGATGGCACTGACGTTTGCTTCCTCTTTTTTGCCTTGGTTCGGATAGAGGTTAATCGGTAAGGGGAAGTTCAAGTTAACATTATCTGGCTGTTTTGTCTGTTCGAAATCGTTGTCGTAGCGAACATGATGAGAGGAAGAGAGCGTTGAAATTTTTTCGTAAAAAAGATCTCTATCTTTGTTGTAGGAGCTCATCGCATCGCGATAGATCAATTCTCTTAAAATTGATTCGTTGGTTGAACTAGCCTCTTTATCTTGTAAAGGAGATTCCACTCTATAACTAGTTGCTAGCTTGCTAGATTGTAGCTGATCTGTTTGAAATAGATCAAAAAGGCCTGTCGGACCTTTCATCTTTTTACCGACAAACTCTTCTTGCTGGTCAACAGGTTCCTGATCTAAATCAGCTGTATTGAGTAAATTGGGGCCTAGCTTCAGCTCTGCTAATCTTGCTTCTACATCTGGCTGGCTTTCTGGCATGAGAGGTCTCATCACGCTCTCCTTATTTTGCAGAAGGTTTTTTCCAGAGCTCTCGCATCAAGGCAATATGGCGCTTGATCGCGGGCTCTTCTTTCTTGCCAATGGCAATTTCGGCTGATTCTAGCGCTTGTAGACCATTTTCAATCTGTCCTAAAGCAAAAAAACAGTCGGCTGCATGCAAATGCACCTGTGGGCTTTCCCGATGGATTAAAGCGGCGGCTCCATAGGAGTAGATGGCCTCTTGAAATTTTTTGGCCATCTGCTGAGCCGCCCCTAATCCCATCCAATAATCTTTATTTGTCGGAGCACAACCTGTCAAGTAGCGAAAGAAATTAATCGCATCCTCATATTTTCCATTTTCATAGGCGTGGTAGGCTGCAGCGTAGAGGAAACGCTCTTCTTGTGGATCTAACTGTTTAGATTGTAGCGAAACACCAGCCGCTTCCGCAATTAGCTGCACGATGCGGTCTAGAGACTCTTTGAGCTCGTCTGGAGTCATAGGTGTTTTTGCTTGCTTTTCCATAAAACTACTCTTAAAACGCTTGTTAGCCGCCTCTCATCGCGCGTGCCATGCTCTTCTTGGCATCGTCTAATGGCTTTAAAATACTACGTGCAATCTGGTAAGATTCGTAGCGTTCGTTCGTTAGACGTGTGATTTCTTGAAGAGCCATATCGTTCTTTACATTAAAGTTGTCAATCGTCATTCGAATGTTACTGACAAGCTGATCTTTTTCATCGCGGGTAAGCTTTGTCGAGTCTTTATCCCATTTGACCCCTAACTCTTTCGCTTTATCTAAAAGCTCGCCAATCGTTGGGTCTTTTGGGTCGACAGCCATTCCTTTGCTGGTGTCTTTGCTAAAATCAACCTTACCATCTTTATCGGTCAAGGCATTAATTTTTTGAAGCAAAGCCTGAAGCAATTCCACGCGTTCCTGCATCTCTTGCAAGCTCTTAATTTTGTCTGTTGTCATATCCCTTAGATAATTAAGACGCTCTGTGTTGAGAAGTTTAATCAACTCCTCCAAAGAGGGACCCTCTTGCTTAGTTCTAAATGGAGATACAATCTCACTGACTTCTTGAATGTTTTCTGAACCGTCTGACATATAGGCCTCTAGATCAATTAACTATAAAATTTTCTGACGAACCTTTATTTAAACATGTAAATGTAAAAACTAAATTAAGAAATTATCAAAAAATCTTGATGATTGCAAGTTAAAAGCATCTAAATTGGGTCGTAAATTTATAATTTAATTGCTTTTTGGCAACTAATTTTATTTTGGAACCAAAGAAACGTTTAACAAAAGTCTCATTTAAGCTATACTTTCGCACACAAGTCCTCAAATTTTAAGGAGAGATATGGAAAAACAGAAGCGTGACACATGGGGGTCGCAGCTCGGCTTTATTGTAGCTGTCGCTGGATCTGCAATAGGATTAGCAAACGTATGGAGGTTCCCTTACCTAGTTGGTAACTACGGTGGTGCCGCATTTATACTGGTCTATTTGATGTGTCTCGCGATGATTGGCTTTCCTGTTTTGATGGCTGAAATTATTATTGGCCGTGCCACACAAGCAAATCCAGCTCAAGCTTTTGCTAAATTAGGTCGTAATCGCGGCTGGAGGGCTGCTGGAATGATGACTGTGGTCACAGGCTTTATTGTCAGTGGATTTTATAGTGTTGTCGCCGGTTGGATTTTAGGTTATCTATATGAAGCTTTGCAGGGTAATCTCACTAGTTTTGAGTCTGCAGAGCATTCCCAAGCCTACTTTGAGAGCCTGATCGCCTCTCCGACCTGGGGACTTTTTTGCCACTTTATATTTATTGCCCTATCGAGCGCTGTCCTTATTGCGGGTGTAAGAGGTGGAATTGAGCGTTGGAATAAATTTCTATTACCCATTCTCTTTGCTGTTCTGATCGGTCTTGTGATCCGTGGATTGACCATGCAGGGATCTAGTCAAGGGCTCTATTTTCTCTTAACCCCAGATTGGAGTGCTTTAACACCTGCAGCCTTCTTAGTCGCTCTAGGTCAATCATTTTTTACTCTAAGCTTAGGCCAGGGTACGATGGTAACCTATGGAAGCTACCTGAAAGACAAAGAAAACCTGCTTACAACAACTTTTCCTGTCGTAGCAATGGATACAGTCGTCTCCTTGCTGTCAGCAGTTGCGATTTTTACGATTGTCTTTTCCGTCGGTATAGAACCAGGTTCTGGCCCTGGTCTCATTTTCCAAACGCTTCCTTTAGTGTTTAGTCAAATTACAGGCGGAACGCTGCTTGCGATCCTTTTCTTTATCTTGGTGGCGCTGGCTGCCTTAACTTCCGAAATCTCAGCGATGGAGCCAACGATTGCTTATCTGATGGATGAGCGCGGCTGGAGCAGACGCTCTGCTGTGATTGCCTGCGGAATAGCAGTCTTCCTACTAGGCGTGCCTTGCGCTCTCTCCTACAGCTTACTTAGCCACATCGAACTCTTCCAGATGAACCTGCTTGATTTCTTCAGCTTTGTTGCGAGTAGCATCATGATTCCTTTGGGAGGTCTATTTGCCGTTTGGTTAGTGGGATGGAGATGGAAGCGTGCGGCAGCTTTGGAAGAATTGCATGCAGGTGCTGAATCAACCTTTGCAAAGCATCGCTGGTTAACCTATTATTTTGATCTCTGCTTTCGCTATTTAGCGCCAGCATTGATTCTTTTAGTCTTCCTGAATGCTCTTGGAGTCATTGGATGAGCAGCACCTTTGTAGAGTCAGCTTTTACCAAAGAGGATTTGCCATTTGAAGTTCCTTTGAGGCCCCAGTCATTAGATGATTTTGCTGGGCAAGAGGCTGTGCGTGAGCGTTTGCAGATTATGATTAATGCCGCAAAAGATCGTGGGGAGCCGCTGGGACACTGTCTCTTTTGCGGCCCTCCCGGCCTTGGAAAAACCACTTTGGCGAATATTTTGGCTAAAGCAATGGGTACGCAACTCTATGTGACTTCAGGACCCGTTTTGGATAAAAAAGGGGATTTGGCAGGCACATTGACTCAGTTGAAAGAGGGGGACATCTTTTTCATTGATGAGCTGCATCGGTTGAATCGAGTTGTCGAAGAGTCTCTCTATCCTGCAATGGAGGACTTTGTGCTCGATCTTCTTTTAGATAGCGGTCCCAACGCTCGGAGTGTGCAAGTTCCACTAAAGAAATTTACTTTAGTAGGAGCTACCACACGGGTAGGGCTGCTTTCTGCACCAATGCGCACTCGTTTTGCCTTTACAACACGTCTAGACTACTATGAACCTGAAGTCCTGCAAGGCATTATTTTACGTTCTGCAAGTCTTCTTCAGGTTAAAATGACTCCGGAAGGAGCCTATGAAATTGCACGTCGCTGCCGCGGGACACCACGCATCGCCAACAATTTATTGCGCTGGGTGCGCGATTTTGCCCACTCCCGCTCGGCAGCAGTAGTCGATCGCACGATTGCCTCGCAAGCGCTAGAGATGCTTGCCATCGATGCAGAAGGGTTGGATGAGCTCGATATCAAAATCTTGCAAACCCTTATTCAGCATGATGGCGGACGTCCAATTGGACTGAATACTCTCTCCGTGGCTGTGGGAGAGGAGTCTCATACGATCGAAGAGGTCTATGAGCCCTATTTGATTATGAAAGGTTTTTTAAAGCGTACACCTCGGGGACGAGAGGCAACCTTGTTGGCTCATCGTCACCTGGGATTATCAAAGACTTAGTGATTCTCTAACAAGAGGTGATGGGATGAAACGCATTCTTCTTTTCGTCTGTTTAGCTCTCTGCTCCGTTTCAAATCTGCAAGCTGCTCTTTTAGACCAACTAAAAAGCTATCTTTCTGGTTATACAGAAATGCGTCCAGCAGCGTTGCGTGTCCTTATTTTACATGATCAGCCGACTGCTCAGATTTCTGTTAAAGGCCGCTATAAGATGTATGACCCACATCGTCAGGAGTACCTGACAACACGTCTACTCGGCAAAAGCAGTACCATGCTCACAACGCCAGAAGGGTTAAAATGGGGAGAGGAATTTCCAGGTCTTTTCCAATTGCAAATTGTCCCAGCGGAACCTTCCAGCCGTATCTATGTCAATGGCACTCCCTACCAAGGATCCATTTTTATTTATGACATTGGAGGAACGCTGAGCATTGTCAATTCATTAAAGATTGAAGATTATGTGGCTCTATTTTTAGCAGCACACTACTCGCCTCAGCTTCCGCAAGAGGCATTGGCAGCTTTGGCCATTTCAGCTCGTACCTATGCCTACTATCTCTTGGAAAACCCACAAAATCCCTACTGGGCGATTGAAGCAGGGAGTGCTCGATACAAAGGAGTGCAGCCTGTTCCCTATTTAGATCCTAATTTTACTAAAGCCTTGAACGAAACAAGAGATATGATCATGGTTCGCTCCTTTATGGAAGGTGAGGCAGCGAAGCCCTTCCCTGCTAAATGGGAGGTCGACACCGCTTCAACGAAAGATGAAGTATTGCCAGCTAAAATTACCTTTCCTGAAGCGGAAAAGCTGGCCAAAGGAAATAAAGATGCAGCTGATATCTTAAAAAAGGCTTTTCCTGATGCCTCACTGCGTCTGGTCACTCAAGGAGCTGGGACGCCAGGATGACGACTCTGCAGCCTTTGGACCTTTTTGCTCTTGCCTCCTATGAGTTTCATCTGCCGGAAGAGCTAATCGCGCAAGAGCCCTGTTCGCCGCGCGATGCCTCCCGGCTTCTTATCGTTGACCGTCAAGCTCAATCGTTTCAAGAAGTGCGCTTCCGTGACCTTGCTGATCTCATTGGACCAGAAGATTGTTTGGTTTGCAACGACACCAAGGTGATTCCGGCGCGTTTAATGGGAAAACGGCCGACAGGCGGAGTTGTCGAGACTTTGTTGTTAAGGCCGATTAGTGCTGACGTTTGGGAAGCTTTAGTGCGGCCTGCCAAGAAGCTTCCTATTCAATCTATT
>CAZZJE010000178.1:0-5850 GCA_964654295.1 uncultured bacterium
GTCGATACTAGGCAGCATCTTAAGCATGAAGGTTTAACGCGTAGAGTGCAGCAAGAGGTCACTCAAGAAATTACCCAAAATGTGTCTCGTGCTCTTAATGATTTTGCTTTAGAAACAATCCGAAAAGTAAGTAGCAAGCCTACTATCCAAACTGAAGCTCAGTTAAGAGATGGGATTATACAAGCTGCTAAAGAGCATAAACCGCCAATTACTTTAACTCGTGGAAGCATTGCTAAGCTTGTTACGATTGCTAAGGAGTTTAATCAATTAGCAGTTAAAATCTCTGAAAGAAATGAAAAACTAGAATCGAATCCGGTCTCGGCTGAAGAGAAAAAAGAGATTGAGAAAAGGGATTTGGAGATGATGGGCTCTCTGATTGCAGAAGCGATTCAGCAAATTGACGGGATTGCTAATCATGAAATCGAGAAGTTAGCAAGCGATATTGATTCCTATTCGGCTCAATTAGTTCAAGCAAACTTAGAGCGTTTTAACGCCTTATCTCATGCAGAGGTTTTTAAAGCCTCCTCTTTACAATTACCTCCTTATACAGGAGCTCCTTTGCCTATCTCGGACGAGCAGGCAAAAGGCTTATCCAAAACTTTAGCAGATAAAATTGCTCCTCAACAGGGAAATTATGCCGCAGAGCGCCTTGCTAAGCAGGCAGTTAAAAATATGCGTGGTCAAGATCTGCGCCAAACCTTTTCTAATGAGTGGAACTTTAAACTGCCTCATCAATCGAATTCTTTTGAGGAACATCCTAATGTTAAACCCTTCCTTCAAGAGCTAGCTGCAGTTGCCTATGAGTCGACACAGACCATTGAAAAACTTCCCTTTCCAAGAAGCTCTGTTCCCCTCTCTCTCCCTTCAGATCCAAAGCCTAGTCTCGCTCTTCTGGCTAAAGAGATGGTAAAGTCGATTCCCGAAGAGTATCGATCGACATCTAAAACATTAGCTTTAGAACATTTCTTTCTGGGTAGCTTAGAAAACTTATATCAGCAACAACAGACGAATCGAGAACGGGTTCAGCAGTTTCAGAAGGAGATTTCGCCCACTTTATCGACAGCGATTAACCAATCAGTTGCCAAATCTCCAGAAGCTGCAGCTGATGTTAAAGCATTCGAAGCTCATCTCAACTCTTCTATTCAAGGGTTTTTATTCCAAGGCAAGTCTTTAGTTTCCGCTGATCCGGCTCTCTTGGCCCGTTTAAGCACACAGAAAGTGCCCACTCAGCAGCCAACTACTTGGAGAGAGACATTTGGAGCAGCTTTCTCTTATGTGGGTAAAACGCTTTCAGAAATGATGACAATTACTCCTAAAGTTTTGCAAAACATGGGTTTGCAGGGAGAAAAAAGCGATTTTATTAACGCTTCTGAGGTTGGAAAAAATGTTAATCAGGTCATGCAAGATTTAGAGGAAAAAGGCTTGTTAGTAGGAGTCTCCATAGAAAAGAGAGAGGAGTTAAGACATTTTATACGTAAGCAGATGTATCAAGCGGCTGGGGTAGATCGCCACCATTTTTTCTTACAAGATAATGAGGCTGGAAAAGCTTTTGCCATCCAGATGGCTGGAAAGATGGCTGAGAGCATGGTCAAAAAGCTAAAGCTGTCTGACAAAAGTGAAGAGGTGGAACCATTGGCTTGGATAGCATATGAGGTTACGTTGCATGTCAGACAGTCGATGCAAAACAATGACAATGTCCCCTTTATTCCTAGCCCAGAACTTGCTGGAAAGTTTCAAGAGATCCTTGGTCGATCTGGCATGTCTCAAAAGCAGCAAGAAGAATTTTTAGATGCTGTTGCTGCCGAAGCGACCAAAGAGCTAAAGATCGATTCCGATTGGAGCCCAATTCGTTACGGAGCCTCAGCACAAGTACAAGCGGCTCTTTATGCCGCTGCCGGTTTAGAAGTCGCTTCAAGTACTGTTGTTCAAAAAGTGATCGATCCAGACAAGACAGTCCAGGAGATAGCCAGCTATGCCCAAGGGACGACCATACAATTAGCTTCACGAGCTACAGAGGTTGCCGATTTATTAGAAGAGAGTGATGGAGAGAAATCAAATCAAGCTCTCATCGTCGAGCATCAAGTGCTGCCCATCTGGAATGGCATGATGGAGCAAGTTAAGCAAGAGAGAAGAGATTTAAAAGATGGAAAAGAGATCCCTCCACCAGCTATCGATTTAGTGACTGTAGAGCGACAGCAGCAGCTTATAAATCAAGTGACAGACCATACGATGCAGCTTCTTTTTCCAAAGGGATTAGAGAGCATTCCAGTTCCGCAAGCGGACAAGTTTTTTGAGGGCACTTGGGGAGAAACAGCGGTGAATTTAGTTGTAACAGGCGATCGAAACTATACTAATTTAGTCGGTTGGGGAGCTGCAATCATCAATCAAACTATTTTACCAAATATTTTTCCCGCTTTGAAGGATGCCGAGCATTTGGAACAGTTCCTTCAATCTGTCGAGAGCAGTCATATAGAAGCATTGGAACAGAAACTAGGAATTTCTATAGCGCCAGCTATGCAAGCAGCAAAAGAGGTGATACAGACTCAGCATGGAGAAGAGCGCTACACCATGGCCTATCAGGTTTTAGTCTATACTCTCGTCCGCACGAATGTCCAAACGACTGTAAAAAAGCAAGTGAACATGTTGACATCAACAATCTATAAAGGAGAGATGGTCTTAGGGGCTTTAAAACAGGTTAATGCCAGTTTGAAGCAGGTTGAAGAGGAGACTCAATCTGAACCAGCGCAACCAGGAGAGGCTCAATCCCAACAGGAACCTAAGCCAGCCGAGATGCAGGCAGCCCCAGTTCCTACAAGATCGCTTGGACTAGATTCTTCCAAAGCTTATGGAGAGTCGATTCTTACTACAGTAGAAGCCCTTCTGCCTAAATCAGTTGAGAAGGTAAAACAGGGCGCGACGGGAAGGATGATTGAAAGAACTGTAGGTGGCAAAGAGCGTGAGAATCTAGAAAAATTTATTACGCATCAAATTCAGGGATATGTTTTAGGAACTTTAAATCAAAATCTTGTCAGCGGTCTGCTTAGCAGTCAAGAAGTTGCCCTGGCAGAACAGTTGAATGCTCTCAACTCACCAGCTGCGGCTCAAACAGCCACTCCTGATCAACTCGCTTCTCAACCACAATTGCCTCCTCAGTCTAACGCCTATGCCGTTTTGCAGACGGCTAGGGAGAAAAAGTTAAATAAGGAAATAGAAGCTGAGGTCAAAGAAATAAAAGAGACGCTTACGAGCCAACTTGGATCGGGATTAAAGAGTAAACTTGTGATATGGGGGATTAAGAAGGCATTAGATGTTAAGGATGTGGATGAAGTTGTTGATGAATTGGTCGAAGGGTTAAACATGATTACCGATCACATTGACTCCACCATGGTTTTAGAAATGGCAGAAGGCATGACATCTGAGCTTGTCAAGTTAGATAGGGACAAAACGGTTGGAGAGCAAAAGGCAGCGCCCAAGCGCGAGGCAAAGCCGTCGGATTGGGAATCAGATTGGAAATTAATTCAAGCAGGGATGGCAGCAGCGCACATTGACGCTGCTAGACATCCTTGATCTAAGTTTAATTGACTTGAATAGCCGAGAGAGGCCTTGGTAAAACTGGACTTCGTATACTTAGAGGTCCAATCTCCAAAGTTTTTCTTCTAGGCGCATGGATTTCAGACGCACCGGAATCCTTCTTTGGGTTGACTTGAACTTGCGTTTGATCTACAGCCGGGTTATTTCTCTTTTTGAAGACATGCTCTCCAAAGGAATCGGCATCAGAGAAACGAGCCTTTAAGAATTGGGCTAAGGTGCGAGCATTGCCCTTTTCCCAGACCGAAAAACCAAGTTTCAAAAGCTGCTCTTGTGTAAGAGGAGTTGTTTCTTTCTCCTTCTTTTTCGCCACTGAACGAACCATTACCTTACCATTTTCTAGTAAAGCTGCCTGACTAAGGTTATTATATAAGCACTCAAACGATTCGAAGCTAGTTAAGCCACCCGCTCCTTGATTGACATAGTTACTGCAGCAGAGGAGAGGTGCAAGCTCTGTATCGTCTTGGTAGGTCATCGGGATAATTTTTAGGTTGGTTGGGAAATTTCCATCGGCACGTTGCTTCTTCAGTAAGGCGACAACTTCCCCATACAATCCCCCAGGCATATCTTTTCCGCAGGTCACAAACAAGCTATAATTGGTTTCTGGATTCGTCGAAGCTTTTGCTAAAGCCGTCTTGATATCATCCAAGATGGCTTGACGTGGAACTTGGCTTCCCACAGACTCTAAAATAATGACATCTTTTTCGCGGTCTGTATAAGGAACTTTTACACAACGTTTATCCTTTTCATCCATAATAACGGTGAGATCTTTAAGACCTAAAACCTCTTTTAAATTGTCAATCTCTCGATCACTTGAAACGTTGACGCTAAATCCATCTTCTGGACGATCATTAATTGGATGCTTCTGATTCCAATCTTTAAATGCTTGGCGCACAGGAAGCTCATCTTTTGAGATCTGGCTCATGTCTAAGCCGGTATGCTTCTTCCAGAACTCTTGCTCTGTCAAAAGTCTTCCATTTTTCAATCGATCGATTGTCTCTTCGCTTAAAGCTGTTCCATTTTTAACTTGTGTTAACTCTTCCTCAGTCAACAGATTTCTAGCTTTAAGTTTTTGAAACTCTTTTTCGGTTAGAGTTTTTCCAGTTTGAAGCATCTTCAGCTCTTTTTTAGGCAGCCTTGTTTTTGGATTTCTCTCTTCAATTAAAAGCGGCAAGTTGGGAACAAATAAAGTAAAGATTTTACGGTCGGCTGCACTTAGCTTGCGAATGGAGGTAAAGAAGTGACTAGAATCTTTATGGGCAAGATCTGTCATCTGTGTGACGACTTTTACAGGATTATTTCTAAATTTTTTGAAGAAACGATTGGCAACTCGAGCGGCTAATAGAGTGGCTCCAATGCCTAAAATTTGGGCATTGAAGATTTCATGCACATCATTTTTTACAATTGTACAGAGGGTTTTGAAGAAGACGGGCAAGAAATAGATAATATCAGCAAGCCACTGCATCCGCACAAGTTTCTCTTGTTTCCCGATATTACCTGCTTTTTTAGCTTCATTCCAGCCTTCCGCATTACTCTTTCCAAACTTTTCTCCGCAGCATTTCAAAGCATCAATTTTAATAGGCGTTATCTGGTAGTTATTCTTGAGAGCCTCTTTTTGATCTTTGTCAATCTGGAATTTAACAGCTTCAACATGACCGTTGCCACCGCTATTCTCAATATATAGTTTGTTTACAACTTTTTGAGGGAGTGTTAGCGCCGGCCCAGAGGTAAGTTGGGGTGTGGCTACAGAAGCTGCAGCTATTGGTAAAGTTAGAGAAGATCCTGGATCAATCCCTGGTAAGCTTACTTGACTTGGCATTTGAATACTTATATATGCAGTTAATGATTAAATTACCATAATTTTAATCCTTTAAAATTAATTTTTTATAAATGAAATGTTTTTGTTTATAAAAGATGTGCATTTGCTTTTTTTCACATTTTTTTAGTTGTTTTTTTTGTTTTGTGTAGTTTTTGATTTAAATGTGGTCTAATAAGAATAGAAGGAAAGGCTTAAAGCACAACTTACTATGTAATGTAACTTTTTGTGAGGGATGAAATATGAATAGGCTCAAAACTTTATTTTTAGGGGTTGTCGCGGGAGCGACAAAGCTCTCGAATGTACTTAAACGTAGCGTAGGCTTTAGAGGTAATTGCAAAATTCAAGTTACACGGAGGAAATTTAGTAACCGATTGTTTTGTTAGGCCTCGCAGGCCGTAAGGCCTTAGCCTTATCTTTCTGTATGTTTGATTTAAAAAACTGGG
>CAZZJE010000179.1:0-5842 GCA_964654295.1 uncultured bacterium
CCTCCAAGATCTTAAATCTTTGCCTTGGTTTGAAGAGATAAAAAGCAAACTTTTAATCAAGCCATGACTACTCTAAATGTCTCTCAAATCCTCTAATAATACGTTTTTTTATTATTTGCTCGCAATAATGGGTTCGCTATCATCTGCAGGGGCTTCCATATCTCTTATTGCTCTCTCAGCAAGTCTGTATGTTATAGATCCAGAAGGCACGACTTCTTCCTTTATTTATGTTCTGAATTATTTTGGAATAGGGCTAATAGGATTCATAGACGGTTGGATTTTACAGCGTTTTACAGCCATTACTCTTGGAATTACAGGTGCGCTGATAAGTGCTTCTATTGTTTTTTACTTGGCTTCTTTATCTCAAGTTCCTCCATATATTGGTTTATCCGCTATCTTTTTGATCTTTCTTATTAATGGGATAGACCATCCAAATAATCTACGTTTCTTTAATGAAGTCTTGGAGGAAAAGAAAAAAATAGCTTTTTTTTCTATTAAAGAAGGAGCTAGTACCCCAACTTAAAAATTTTCATGGATAAACTCTCTTCATTTTAACCCTTGCATCACTGACTGAGAACCCCCACAAGACTTTTGCCTGCCTTACATTTCGAGCTGACACATAAGCAGCAGTTTCTCTTTCAAGAACTTCCTTTGAGCCTATACGTCTTTTCAGGCATTGTCCTCCTAATACAGAAATTTCAATCTCTGCCATATTTAGCCAGCTGGCATGTTTCGGTGTATGATGTACTTCCAGTTTCTTGATAATTCTTCTAGCTTCTTCAGGTTCAAATGTTTCATAAAGATTCGATAGTCGGTGTGTATTCAGGTTATCCATGACAAGCCTAATTTTGTCGGCATCTGGCTCCTCATATAAATCTAAAACATCTTCCATTCGGCAAACGTATTCATGATTCACCTCTGGGATACACCAACTCTTTACTTGCCAAGGCTTGATTTCGTTTTTTTTAATATCCGACGAACCGTATCTTTTGTAATAGAGTCTACAAGTTCTAAACTGATACAACGATCCGTTAACAATTGCATCGTCCAACAAGCACGTCCTTCGGGAGGTTCGCTACAAGCAAGTGCGATAAGGTGAGCTTTTGATTTTCCCACTAATTTCTCAGGCCTGCCAGAGCGAGGCCGCTCCTTTAGCGCTGTTTCTAATCCTTCTTCACAATACCTGCGTCTTGTACAGTAAACACTCGACTCAGCGCATCTCAGTAAAGAGGCAATTTGTTTATCATCCTTACCTTCAT
This sequence comes from uncultured bacterium, assembly GCA_964654295.1. Taxonomy (GTDB): domain Bacteria; phylum Chlamydiota; class Chlamydiia; order Chlamydiales; family JABDDJ01; genus CAZZJE01. The sequence goes on from CAZZJE010000179.1 coordinate 1,260, forward strand.
CTGCGAACAACAAAGTTTGAGCTCTCCTGATTGCTCGCGCTGATGATTTCCCTTTCTTGATTATTGTTTTGAGCTTTTCTCGTTCTTCTATATCGAGATGGATGATCCACTTCCTTTTCATAGCTGCCTCCTGATGTAAGGCAATATGAAACACTAATCAGCTATTTTTGAAAATTTTTAAGTTAGGGTACTAGTTAATAGAGCACAAATCGATCTAAACTTTGGCCCGAACACTTTTTTAGCTTCCGCTGGAAACTTAGCTTTTACCTGCTTGCCACGATCAGCACACCTGCAAGCAAATGCTCGATATTCTGTCACTATCGGCTTAATTGGAGGCATCTCTACTGTCTGTCTAGCCCCGATGCACTTGGCCTTAGATAAAAAATGGTTCCCGCCACATCCGTCATATGTTTGAGGATGCAGCTGCATGGCATTGTTACTTTCCATAATAGAGATAGGCGATCTTGTCAAAGAGCTCAACTTGAAAGCGATGAGTGATTTAATTTTACGAACGCTGCTTCGCTTTGTCCTCTAATAACTTTAGGGTGTATTGGATCAGAAGATTCAGCTGCACATCTTGCTGAACAAACGCCAGCCCTCGCTGAGTTCGGCCATGGATAATCATCTCGTTTAATTTATCTTGGACGTTTGCCTTAGTGATTTCCCCGTTAGCGACTGCATCTTTGATAAAGCTCGCCATCGCAAAAGTTCCAGAGCGGCCGACTCCCGCTCTACAATGAACAATCGACCGGTCTGTAGCTAGCTGATCGACTAACTGTTCTAAGGTTTCAGCACCAATTGCTTGATGATCTGCCCAATAGGGGAAATAGTGGCGAGTAACGGTATGCTCCTGGCCTTCCGAATCTTTAACTGTATAAATATAAGTAGTCCCCGGAACTGAACCAGGGAAGGGGCGCGACTCTTTAAGAGAGACACTGTACCCTTCAAATTTTAGAGTCTCTCCTTCTTTAGGGTAAGTGTTGTATGGCTCTCCATCAGGAGAAATTAAGTTATCATTAGTCCCTGTCAAATCAACAATCGTATTTCCATTTTCTATCGCCGTTCTCCAAAAAAGAGATTCCTCTCCAGCAATAGGTGCTTGTGTCAAAATCATCTCCCGGTCAGATCCTGGCATCTTCACACGGTTGGCATGCAAATAGTGGGTTTTGTCGTTAATTTGATAAGAAATGATGGTGTGTGTCGGTGAAAAAATATCAGGAAAGCGATTGGTTGGACCTGCCGCAGAGTCCAAAAAAGCTCGTCCGAGTCCTAATAAATGCTCATCTCTTATATTGTTTGGTCTAAAAAGCTTGATCCCATCCTGTTTGAATCGATTGACAGTATCGGTTTCTAGAAACTGGTCAAACCAAATTTTAACAGCATCTGCGTTTAGCAGACTCAATTCGGCTGCCTGATCAATCTCGGAGACGTAAGAAAGGGTACTAATGGAATCGAGTTGATAATAGAGATCACTTATTAAGTTTCTAGACACTTCGTTCGACGGATCGAAAATAATCGAGTCTAATAGGTCAGACCTTACGAATTGAATTTTTTTTTGTAGTTCAAATAAAGCCGTGTCATATTCAGTTTTATGTGTCGTTTTAAGTTCACTGTTTTTAAGGTTTGTTATTCTTGTTTTCAAATCATTGACTGCCTCATTAAGGCCATTTAAATCCTTACTAGATGAGGGGAGTGCTAAAGCAGCCTCTTTTTTCCAAGGTAATCTAGATTGTTTGACACTGAATTGCTTCTGCTTGGCATCATAACGCAACACACCCCGCTTTTTAGTCGCTTGATCAAGCGAATCTAGTTGTTGATTAAGGATTTGAAAATCTTGAAATGGATTTGGTGTAATTGCAGTCATAAAACCTCCAAATAAAATATTCGAAAATTATTTGTCTGATTATGTTAATTTAATTATTTCATTAAAATATCTATTGTTCAAATTAAATGTAATGTGTGTTTTGGTTAAAATCAGAGGGAGTTTAAGGTTGATTTGAACTAAAATATTAAGAATGAATGTGATGTAAAAATTATTTTATTTCAGTATTCTTATTATTTAATGTTCGGGAATTTTTGAAGATTCAGAAACATTTAGATCGCTTAATAGGTGAAATTTGAATTAAAATTTTTGTTTGAATTAAACTTAAAATATGGACACCAAAGAAAATTCTCTCCCGCTTCCGATGCCGCCTCATCTCATTTTATACGATGGAGAGTGTGGCATGTGCGATCGAGTGGTACAGTTTATTGTAAAGCGCGACAAAACGCGCCGCTTTGCGTTTGCTCCTTTAAAAGGGGAGACGGCGGCAAAAGTGCTAGAAACCCAGCCCTTAGAAGCAAAAGAGCGTGATAGTATTGTTTTAGTAGAAAACTATCAGACGCCTGAGCAGCATCTGAGCTGGTGGAGCCAAGCTGTTTTCCGCATCTTTTCCTATTTGGATGGAGGTTGGAAAATGATTGGATCGCTGCACTATCTACCACCTTTTCTCTTCAACTGGGCTTATCGAATTGTTGCGCGTTACCGTAAAAAGCTTTTTCCTCCTCCTGAAGGCTGTATGATTCCATCTAAGTCCGATCGAGCACGTTTTCTGCCCTAAGTCATTCTGCCCCTAAGATAGCGCTTGTTTTTTAAGAGTAAGCTCCCTACAATTTGATGTAGTCTTAAATTTATTCTATGCGATAATCACCAGGCTCCCTCCTGACGCATTGACCTAACGAAGGAACCAGCGATGAAAAAAGATATCCATCCTAACTACCAAAAAGTGCTTTTTGTGGACTCCTCTACTGGCCACAAATTCGTTTGTGGCTCTAGCTTGCAGACAAATGAGCGCGATACATTTGAGGGTGTCGAATACCCAGTTTGCCGTATTTCGATCTCCTCTTCCTCCCACCCATTCTTCACCGGCTCGAAGAAACATGCCGACGCTGAAGGACGTGTGGATAAGTTTAAAAAGCGCTATGAGCGTGCGGCTGCTCCAGCAGACAAGGGGAACCAAGAGGAATCTGGCAAAGAGCAATCTAGCAAAGATCAAAAAGAGAAGGCCGAGAAGCCTAAAAAAGTTTCCAAAGCTAAAAAAGCGTAAGTTTTTAAGTTTGGTATCTGAAGCAAGGGACGTAAAAGAAGATCGGACGAAAAGAGTAAGTAGGCAGAACGCATTAACTGGCGTCGTCCGCTTCGTCCCTTCTCTCTTTTGCGTCTTTTGCCTTTTTAAATGAAATGTTTTCAAACTGATGGGAACTAGCTATGGAGCAAAGAGTCAAGCGTCTACTAGAGCGATTAGAAGAGGTGGAGCAGCGTCTTGGCGATGCTGATGTCTATCAAGATCAGACGCAGTATCGTACGCTGACTCAAGAGCACGCCTATTTAGCCGATATTCGACGCAAATGGGATGAGTTAAAAAGAGCTGAGCGGACAATTGCAGAAAACCGTGAGCTGTTGGAGATGGAGAGTGATCCCGAATTACTCGCACAGCTGCAACAGGAGTCGGTGGTATTGGAGGCCTCCCTGCCGCGCATTCAGGCTGAATTGGAAAACCTGCTGATTCCTCCCGATCCTAATGACCATTGTAACACCATTTTAGAAATTCGCGCCGGAACAGGCGGCGATGAAGCCGCTCTCTTCGTCGGCGATTGCGTACGGATGTATAAGCTCTATGCAGACCGTAAAGGCTGGGGCTATGAGCATCTCTCTTCAACTCCTTCCGATATGGGTGGATTTAAAGAATATGTCATGGTGCTGTCGGGGCAAAATGTCTACCGTCTTCTGCGCTTTGAAGGGGGAGCCCATCGTGTCCAGCGTGTTCCGGAGACGGAAGCTCAAGGACGCGTCCACACTTCTGCAATCACCGTCGCGATCTTGTTAGAACCAGGTGAAGATAGTGAAGTCGTCGTCGACGAAAAAGATCTACGTGTCGACACCTATCGCTCCTCCGGTGCTGGCGGTCAGCATGTCAACACAACCGATAGTGCCGTCCGCTTGACGCATATGCCTACAGGGATCGTTGTCTATTGCCAGGAAGAGCGTAGCCAGCATAAAAACAAAGAGAAGGCGATGCGCCTGTTGAAAGCGCGTATTGCTGAAGTGGAACAGGAAAAGAAACGAGCTGAGATTGCCTCTTCTCGCGCCAGCCAAGTCGGCTCGGGCGACCGATCAGAGCGCATCCGCACCTATAATTTTCCTCAAAACCGTCTAACAGACCATCGCATCAACCTTACCAAATACAACCTCGATCAGGTGATGGAAGGGGATCTCGATGAAATCACGACTGCTTTAGTCGCGTATTATCACCAGGAACGCCTAGCCGCAGAAATTTAATCGATCGCTATGTCTGCTGAAACGCAAACTCTTTTGGAGATTTTAAAGCTCTCAACAAACTATTTATCGGCCCGAGGAATTCAATCCGCCAGGCGCGCTGCCGAAGAGCTTTTGTCCGATGCTTTAGGAATGCCACGTCTCGACCTCTATCTAAATCACGATCGCCCTTTAACTCCCGTCGAGTTGCAATGCTGCCGGGAAAGGCTTCAGCGTCGAGGTATGGGAGAGCCTGGAGCTTATATTCATGGCTCTGTTGAGTTTTTCG
>CAZZJE010000180.1:0-5840 GCA_964654295.1 uncultured bacterium
TGGCAGAAGCAAATGCCCAGATGGTGAAATTGGTAGACACGCCAGATTTAGGTTCTGGTGCCGTGAGGTGTGTAGGTTCGAGTCCTATTCTGGGCACATTACCGAACGTTTTGTCAGAAATGGCAAGATGTTCGGTTTTTTTATTTCCTAACTCCTTCTGAAACAAGCCGATAAGAGCCACTGCTTCATTCAATCCTGTGGTTCGATATTTCCCCTCTTCAAAAACCAATTTTCCAGTGAATATCGAACCAAGAAGTTTTTTTCTGATGTACGGAGATGACTGCTGGTAATGAAAATCGAGATTGCCTAAAAGCGGTTGAATCATTGGATTCGAATGAGAAAGGAGTGTAATTAGTGTGTCTGCTGCTTTCGTGGTGTTATACTTCAATTTATTGACAGCTTCTTCGATAATTACATTGCGCCTCCTATCTAATTCAGCTTTGAAGGCTGATGTTTTGAGCCAGCAATAGATTTGCTTTACACTAACACGAGCTTGGCGAGCAGCTTCTTCGTAGGTAGGGCAAGCAAGAAGGTAAGGCAATACTTGTAACTGTCGTTTTGTTAATCCTCCATCCATCACCTTTCATAACAAAACCTCACCTCTATTTTTGATTGTTTTTAGAAATTAATTGGATTTTCCACTGTAAGAGTGGGTGAGAGTGGACTTTTTTGATCAGTTGCGGATTGGAACTGAGCAAAGTCGCATCGAGATGACCAAGATTATAAAGTTGGTTTAGAAATTGCTTTTCATTTGCATGGAAGGGCAAGAGTTTGCTTAAAGCATTTTTACATCCATGCAATAATGTGTTTGTCCAAAGTGTCCAATTTTCTTCCTTAACTGTGCTTTTACGCATGACTGGAATGAGCTGATTCTGTAATTCTTTTCTATCAAATTTAATGTCATCGACATTTATTTCTCGCCAATCTCTTGTTCCCATCACACCATAAAGCAATGATATAACCCTAAATTCTTCATATTGAATCTCTTGTTTGGTTAGTAATTCATGAGCATCAAATAAATCTCGAGATGCTTGACGATGAAATAAAGCCGATAGCTTACCAGCTCCCAACTCATGCAAATGCAGTAAGTTAACTTCTTGAGTCTGCTGAGTTCCAATAGAGTGCGAGCGTCGTTTTTGTATTTCACACAGAGGCACCCGAAACATAAAATTGAGATCGACCTCTAAATTTCCAAAACCTCCTAAGGCGCTTTCATATTTGAGTTGCCATTTCCCGCCTGCATGCTTCCCTGGAATTCGATGGGTGACTAGTCCCTCTCGCTTAAAAATAGCTTCAAGGGTTTGTTCCACCACAGGACGCTCTGCCATCATGGCTTCCTTTTCAACTGCACCAATGTAATTCAAATCGATGTCGACAGATAGACGAGGAAGATCAAAAACGAATAGATTAAGAGCTGTACCACCTTTCAACACTAGTTTATCTTTTAAAATGGAGTGATCATTAATGGCATCCAATAATGCCATGAGATACCATACTTTTTCCAAAATTTCTGGTCGAAATTCTGTAGTTTTTGCTTCTTGGAGTAATTTCTGCTTAGATATCTTCATTAGGTTCTTCCCAAGTTCGATTGATAAGGCTTTCAGGCACAATGATATTCCATTTAGAGATCAATTTTTGGGGGGCATTGCGCTGTGTTTCAAAATAGTGTGGCTTCTTGGGTCGATGCTTAAGGAGTTTTTCGAGGTTTTTATCGTTGATTAATAGCGCATCACGATGTGTATCTAAAAAAAAGCCTAGTTTTGCAATTGTCGTGGCATTTTCAATAAGAAGTGCATAATCTACTACTTCTTCTATATTAAAGTATTCGATAGATTCTAATGATCGCCATATCTCTTCCCAACTGCCACAAAGATTGGGACGATCTAATACATCAACTAAAGTCCGCTCTAGCGATGTCACAAATACTTCTTGTCCAAGTCTATCAACTGAAGTCACTCCAAATCGTTCATTATTTTTTTTCCTCAAAGGGATAGGAATAGAAGCCTTTCGATATGTCACGTCTTGGAAGATGTAAGGACCTTTTTCTAGCTTATTTGACAAGTAGACGAACTCATTGGAAATAGTATGAAGTTTACCAAAAATAGCTAGAGATGTTCGATACCCAAGGATAGCATCAGGTGCGAGCTTACTTGCTACCAAAAAGGGATCAACAGGATAGTTAGCTGAATCTATTCCTTGAGGAACAGAATAATACAATCCACGTCGAATTCGGATAATATGTCCTCGTTCTCGATGGTAAGCAAGAGAATTATGTAGGGTTGAAGAATTCACTGGCTGATTTTTGGATAAAGCATTGAATACCTCTTCAAAAGTAAAGACTGGATGCTGTGCAAAAAATGTCTCAAGTTTCATAATACCCACTTGAAAAGTTTATCCCATACTACTAATAATCTTAGTGGTTAAGAAGAAAATAGTCAACGATAAGTTGAAAATTTATGCTTAAACCACTATATTTATTAGTGGCTTCACCTAAAAACATCAAGCACCAACTATACCTGATGCTTTTTCTGCTGATTGGCAAGAATGGAAAAGTTTTTAAACAAGTCAATGAATAGAATTCCCCAATGTACACATAGATTCAAAATTTAATGGGAAGAAGGCTATGAGAGATCTATCGACTTATGCTTATCATATGAGCTGCATCCTAAGGGTGCTAATCTATATTGAGGAACATCTCAATGAAACTTTAGAGCTTGAAGAGTTAGCCAAAATAGCCCGAATCTCTCCATATTATTTCCACCGTCTTTTTCGAGTTTATCTAAATGAAACCGTTGCTGATTATGTTAAGCGCCTCCGGTTGCAACGTGCTGCACAACATCTCCAATATTCCCAATCTTCAATCACTGATATCACATTAGGTGTAGGATATGAGACCCCATCATCTTTCACAAAAGTGTTCAATCAGGTGATGGGACAATCCCCAAGCCAATACCGCAAGACCATGCAGCCTTTGCTAAAGGCAATTATGGAAAGGACAAAGTCTAGCCAGGAAGAAAAATCGATGCTTAAGCCTCAATATATCAACCGAGAAGATGAAGAGATCTTATTCACACGGCAAACGGGAGATTATAACAAAACTCCTGATGTGGCTTTCTCTATTTTGAAGCAATTTCTTGCGGAAAAAGGGATTGATTTACCTGACCTAAAAGCTTTTTACGGGATAGCGTTAGATGACCAGCATATTGTCGATAGAACAATGTGCCGCTTTGATGCTTGTATCTCATTAAAAGCTAAAATAAATGGAGAAGGTGAAGTTGGAAAGAAAATCCTTCGTGGAGGACGCTTTGCTGTATTTACTCACCATGGAAAGGGGACTCCGGATGAAATAGAGGCCACATTAGATAATATTCTTCGTGTTTGGTACCCCTCCCTTCAAGAAGAAAGTTTAGGAGACTCGGCACCCTTTTTTGAATTTGTTCATTGTCTTGATAAAAATACCCCTGAAGATCAACGACAAACAAATATTTACATCCCTTTAAAAAAAATGAGGTAAATCATGAAAAGAATATCTACAGTTTGCATATTATTGTGTATGCTATTAATGCCCACAATTAGCTTTGCAAGCATAAAAGTAGGTATAGGACAAAAAGATATTACGCCATCTATTGGAATGCCTTCTGCCGGTTGTTTTGAAAGAGAAGGGGGGATGAGAGGGATTCATGATCCTTTGCTTGCCGTTGCTATGGTCATTGATAATGGAGAGAAGCTGGTTGCATTTTGTAGCGTTGATCATATGGGTTTTCTGCATGAAATGACAGAGGAAGTAAAGCGACAGGTGCATAGTCACCCCACCCTCTCAAAATGCGAAATATTTATTGGCTCTTCACATACCCATTCCGGTGGAGGTGGTTATCTCAATCTTGGCGATTTAGGAGAACTAATTGCAGGTCCTTATGACGCTAACTTAGTAAAAACTTATGTTAATGGTGCTGCACAAGCCATTATTCATGCATGCGAAAACTTACAGCCAGCAAAGATTGGAATTGGGTATGGTCAAGTAAAAGGATTAACAACTTATGGTGGGATTTATCCAAAAGAATTAGAACCTCCAACTGATTTAACAGTTATTAAGGCCACAAAACTAGATGGATCTCCTCTTGCTGTATTCTTCAATTATTCGCTCTATCCCGATCTATTGGTTTATGCTTCTGATGAGGTTTCAGCTGCTGATAATGAGAGCATGATGGTATTTTCAGCCGATGTTGTGGGCTATACACGAAATCACATCAAATCTCTAATTAGCAAAGAAGTTACCCCTGTCTTTTTTAATGGAGCTAAGGGAGAGTTATTAGCTAAGGTTCCTTTCCCAAATGACAGATTCAAGTCTTGTGACGTGATTGGAAAGACTTTGGCAGAGGGTGTAGCTCATGTGTGGAATGGTACTCAGGCAAAGGATAAGATAGAAATTTCCACTTTTAAGCACATCTATACCTTTGAACCTAAGCCCACACCTTCTGGTTTTGTATTGCCTATCGAACAATATCCCACAGAGATCAATTTGATCGTATTAGATAGCATAAACGCTTTCATTACGATTCCAGCAGAATTGAGCTGTTCCTTAGACCCCGTTTTTAAGAACAGAGCAAAGAAACTAGGATTTAAACAATTATCAATTTTAGATATTGTCAATGATGGGCATGGATATGTCTTTTCGCCTGAAAGTTGGAGGCTTGGTCCTGAAGAGGTCGAGTTTTCTTGGGGCGGAGAAATGTATGGTCAAACCATGCAAAACAAAGTCTTTGACCTTTTAGAAGCTGCGGTACCGAAGCGGGGTTTTTGAGTAGAGAATTATAGTATCTATGTTCTACTTCTATTAAGGATATAAATAAATGCAAAGATTGAAGCCTTTAGGCACTTCAAAAGCCCACTTTATAGCATTCTCTCAGCGCTAGACCTGTGAGCTTATCATCCTGCTGTAACTTTATAAACGGCTCAAGATCATAGATCTTACGCATTCCGTCGATAAATTGGTTCGATGTAAGATCGGTGAAGGGCATATTACCGAACGTTTTGTCAGAAATGTCCAAACGTTCGGTTTTTTTATTTCCCAACTTTTTCTGAAACAAGCTGTAGAAAGCCTATTTCGCAATGTTAGGTATTCCCTTTAATCCCAACCACACCTCTAACCGCACCTCTGCTGCGCAGCTGACCGGAAGTGTAGCCCTAAAATAGATGCTATCTCCTCTTGAAGAGTGCTATCAAAGATCATATGTCCCATTCTTGGGATAACCTTTATTTTGGCATCTTTTACAGTTTGAGCTGTTTTTATCCCGCCTTCCACTGGAATCAAGGGATCTTTTTCACCATGAATAAATAGAGCAGGAGTAGAAACTTTTTCTAATTTAGCAGACAAGTCACCTACTCCTTCTTGGCAGCGAATGTGATTCCAAGCAACGTCTACAGGGTGAAGTGATCTATGATATAACTCTTTTGTATAAGATTCTGCCATCTCTTGATTTAATGGGAAGTCCCCGTTAAGAACTTTCCAAGACTTTATAAACCCTTCAAGGCTTTCTTGGTATACTTGTGTGGGTTTGTTTTCGAGCAAGACTGCCATGATTTCTTTAGAAGGAGTTACAGTTTTTCCTACAGTAGCTACTGATATGGAAGTAAAACTTAGAAGGCGGTCTGGATAGCCTATTGCCAGTAATTGTGCAATAGTCCCTCCCATTGAATGCCCGACTACGTGCGCTTGCTTTATGTTATAAGCATTCAAAATAGAGATTACATCTTCAGCAAGATCCCAGACGGTATAAGGATCTGTTTCAAAATCAACCGCAGAAGAAATGGGCGTGCCATTAAGCGCAACGGCCACGCGA
>CAZZJE010000181.1:0-5807 GCA_964654295.1 uncultured bacterium
GGCAGGAGAGGAGGATAAAGTTAGGGGTTTCGCTTAATAAACTCTGGCAAAGATCAAGGATTTCGATCAGATGGTCTTCGATTTTAAACAGCTCACCTTGGCTGCCGCGTCCAAAAGTCGGTGGATCGAGGATAATTCCATCATAGCGCCTTCCTCGACGCTGCTCACGGCGCAAAAACTTGGTGACATCGTCTGTAATCCAACGGATAGGTGCTTGTTCCAAACCGTTCAAACGCGCATTTTCTCTGGCCCAAGCAACCATCCCTTTAGAGGCATCTAGATGACAAACCTCTGCACCGGCTTTAGCACAAGCTAATGTCGATCCTCCGGAGTAAGCAAAGAGGTTAAGAACAGAGAGCGGTTTTTGATTTGCAGGGCGTTGACATCTCTTTTGTAGCCATTGCCAAAAGGGGCGTTGCTCGGGAAAAATGCCTAGATGTCCAAAATCTGTCGAAGAGAGTTGAAAAGTGAGGCCAGCAACCTGGATTGTCCACTGGTCAGGCAACCTTTTTTTTCCTTGCCACTGGTTTCCTCCTTCTCTTGTAAAAGAGGCGTCAGTCAACTGATCCCATTCGTCGGAAGATAACTTTGAAGCCCAAATTGCTTGTGAGCAGGGGCGAGCCATTGTATAGGGTCCGAAGCGCTCTAGCTTTCGACCAAATCCACTATCTAATAAAGCATACTCATTTGACACAGGAAGTCCTTTGATTGTGAACGGGTAAAAAACGATAGCAGGCTTTTCTTAATGTGACAAGGTCCTAAATTATAGTAACAAAGAGGAGTGGTATTTAAAAAATTTACATAGTTATTTTTTTAATCACACTTTTTAATAGAAGAGAAATTTTTAAACATAGCGACATTAACTGTCATCGGAACGTGTTTATATTTAATTGTTTTTTTAAGATGGTCAGCCCATTTGGGAATCCCAATTTCGATCTCCTTCATGCCTTTATAGAGCTCTTCTAGATCTTTAGATCCTTCTTGTAGATGCTCTAAAACATAAAGCCGTAAACAAAATTCGGCCGTTGGAACCATGCGCGTTATCTCATCTCCCTGGTTTTCCCATTTTAAAACAGCTGTATGAGTGTAGCCAAATTTCTTGCCAAACTCTGTAGTTGTTAAATTAAAATATTTTCTAATAAAGCGAACTTCATTGCCAGTTAGAGGATACTCTTTGTAGCAAAGTTTCAACAAAACAGCTTTTTCTAGCTTGTTGTAATTTATATTTGGGATGTCCTCTCCTCTAAACTCTATCATAGGAACATTTGTCAGCTCTATATCAAAGCCTAATATCCCTAAAGTTATTTTTTTAACTATTTTATTCTTCATCTTTATCCAACAAACGTATAATTGCATGCTGAGTTAATAAAAACTTTCCGTCAGTTACGCACTGCCTAATGCAATTTAACAAGTCTGGATGCTTTCTTAATTTTTTTGTTTTTTGCATGCTTTGAGACTTCTATTTTCCAAATTGTAACCTAGTTACAATTTTCAGTCAATTTTAGCCTCTCTGAGATTCAAATATGTGGCACTGATTAGTTTTCTCCCTATCTGGCATTCAAATTGCAAATAAAGTGAATAGTCATGTCCGGCAAAAAAGAGATTTTTATGTATAAAGCACTCTATTATTCCCTATTTCTATTTTTTTGGGTGGGATCTGCATCCTTCTTAACTGCAAACGTTATTCCCGTTGATCCAGGAACCACCTCTTATGTAGACAGCAAACCGGCCCACCAGAAAGGTCCTTCGCAAGCCCCTATTTTTAATATGCAGACTAACAGCCTCATTCAGGATTGGACACCGGCGCATCCTAAAGTGAGTGAAGTCTTTAAGGCGAGCGGAAAACCGATTACAACGCATGAATTCTGGTCTTCGGTTTTATGGAGCTTTTTAACACCCTCGATTGATGCTAATGGAAATCAGGTCGACGTCTCTTACGTTCCCTATTCAAATGTGTTAATTGCATGGCCTTGGATGGGAATGTTAAATTCGAGTGGTGCCGAGCTGCTCTATAATCCGACTCCCACTTTAACTCCCTTAGTTGTCGATGGGAAGCCTTATCCCTCTTCTGAGTATCCGCAATGGACCAGCTACGGTTATGATTTTCGTCGAGGAGATGCTGACCTTGTGATCAGTGTCGACGGATTAAATAGTGCCCAAACGCTTGTAGATGACTATGGCGATTGGCATGTACGCGTTTTATGGAGTAATGCGGATAACTCGCAAAATTTATGGATGACGATGGGAGAGGGATTTCCCTATACCTGGTTTGAGACGCGAGGCTCAAATAAAATCACCATTAAACTTCGTCCCGGTACCCGAATTTGGTATGAATCGAAAGGCACAGTCGCCATTTCACGTGAAGACACACGCACACACTATCTGCTTGTGGCGCCTCCCAACGCACAATGGAGTTATACGCTCGACAACGAAGTGTTAAGATATGTCTCCACACTTAATTTAGAACTGCCTGCAGAGACCCCCTATTTGACAGTTGCAGTGTTACCGGACGACACAAACGAATTGATTTACATTAAGACAGATGGGGTTGAAAATCTTCGTGTCGGAACAAGTTTACAATGGCTGCCGCTTAAAAAAGAGGGGACCCTAGAGTCGCAGAGTGCCGTCCCGCTCTTCCAAGATTTTTTTGGTAATTTTGGAGGCTACCTGGAAAGCCTAGGTGGATATGACGAACGCTTGCAAGCCCAACGGCCAGGAAACTTTGAGTTAAGCCCTGAGCTTCTTACCCTCATTAATTACTATCGCGCTCACGCCTTTGCAAGGCCTGAAGAGACTAAGATCAACTGGAAATATAACCCGCGCTCTTCTTCAGTCACAAATACTTTTCAAGTAAGCAGTAAACAGCTTTTGTCTGGAGAGGGCTTTTCTTCCACTCCTTTATTAGTCTTATGGAAGCATCAGTGGCTAAATGACCCTAACCGCACCTATTCCTACACTTATCATGGACCGAGAGGAGGCATGATCCTTTTTGAAGGCTCCCAATTTTCAACACGAGTTCCTTTTATAGGTGTGTTGCCAAGCTTACCTGATTTATTGGGGAATAAAGAAAAAGTTAGACTTAACACTTATCTCGATTTAGTGACTGATCCGACAGGCCGCCAAGCGCCTAGAACTCTTGTTTCGGAAGGTGTGATGGATACTTACCAGGATGGAAAAGATCTTGGGCGATTGGCCCAGCTCGTTCCCATTGCCTTTCAGGCTGGACGTCCCGAATTAGCCAACCAATATTTAGAGATTTTGAAAGCTCATTTGAATGATTGGTTGGATGCTTCCGATGCAAGCAGAGACCTACCCGTTCCTCCCGGGACACCTGCTACGAAAGAAGCCCAATATAAAAAACGCTACTTTTACTATGACAAAGAGTGGAATACTTTAATTGGCTACCCAGCCAGCTTCTCTTCTGACACAGAGTTAAACGACCATCACTTCCACTATGGCTATCTCATTATGGCTGCAGCCATAGTGGCTCGCTATGATAAGCAGTGGGCAGAGCAGCATAAGGAGATGATTAAGCTTTTAATCAAGGATAGCGCCAACTGGCAGCGTGAAGACAAACGTTTCCCCTTTTTGAGAAATTTCAGCCCCTATTTGGGATTTTCAATTGCAAACGGACACGTTAATTTTGCATCGGGAGTCAACCAAGAGTCCTCTTCTGAAGCGATGAATTTTAATGCAGCGCTGATTTTATGGGGATCTGAAGTGGGAGACCAAGAGATTCGAGACCTCGGAATTTTTCTATATGCCAACGAGCTTGCTGCCATTCGGTTATATTGGTATGGCAAATATGAAGAGGTTTTTCCCACCTCTGTCTGGTACTTACAAGATGGCAAGGAGTGGGTGCAGCGCAGTTTTAATCGAGAAGCACTTGGAATTGTCTGGGGAAATAAAGGCGACTTTGCAACATGGTTTGCAGCAATCCCTCATTTCATTTATGGCATCAACTGGTTGCCTATTACTCCCGCTTCGCTCTACTTAGGGCATATCATAGACATCTCAGATATCCATTATAAGCTGGATGAACAGACGCTACAATATATGAATTGGGAGAAAGACCAAGCTTTCGTACGTAAAAGCCGCGCCTGGTCTGATATCGTTTGGTCTACGGCAGCCCTCTTCTCTCCAATCGACGCCACAGAGCGTTTCAATGAGAATGCCTCTTATCTGACAGAAAATGCACCTTTAACTAATGAAGACCCTACAGCTCCCATTATGGGAGAAAAGGGAGATAGCAAAGCCCATACGTTTCATTGGATTTTTACGTTAAATCGGCTAGGTCAGCTTAACCCTTATGTCACTGCGAATGTTGTGCATTATGCTGTCTTTTTTGGACCTGATAATCGTCTTCGCTATATCGTTTATAACCCTGGAAAACAGCCTTTGAAAGCCAAATTTAGCGATGGCACACTGATGGAAGTGGCTCCTGGAGAGTTACAGGTAAAAGTTAAGCGAGCGATTGAAGAGTAAACTATATTTAGCTTGTTTGAGCCACTAATAGCAGCTCACCCAATAGGATATTTGTCGCACGTGTCATGATGATTTCGCGGGAGCCGTGAAGCTGCAGTTGCTTTGTCTGTGTTGGATAACCTTGGCGTGCAATGGCAATCCATGCAGTGCCGACGGGTTTATGTAAGGAGCCGCCGCCAGGGCCAGCGACACCTGTGGTTGCTAAAGCAAAGGTGCTATTTATTCTTTTCAAGGCTCCTTCAGCCATCTCTGCTGCCACTTGTGAGCTAACAGCTCCATAGCTGGCAAGAGATTCTGGCGAGACATCTAGCAGCCTCTCTTTAACTGCATTGTCGTAAGCAATGACGCCACCCAAAAACACTTGGGAAGAGCCAGGCAAGCGTGTCAACTTAGCGGCAACGCTGCCTCCCGTAAAGGATTCGGCACAGCTCAAAGTCCAGCCTCTTGCTTGAAAAAGCTTATGAACAGCCTCTTCAACCGTTCCGCCTTCGGCTTCAAACCAATAGGGAGCTAGCTGAGACTTCAGCATATTGGCTGCCAAATTCAAATCTGATGTTGAATCTTCTGTAGAGAGTAAAAGAGTGATTACTCCCAAGCCTGGATAAATTCCACATGAAACAGCTGGGTAGCGCTCTTGAACTTGGCGTAAAAGAGGATCGATGGAGGATTCCGTTTTTTGGAAAGCGTGAATGGCAATCTGCTCTTTTGGATGATTGGGAGGAAGTAGCTTAATAAGCTGGGGAAGCACCTGTTCTAGCATAAGCGCTTGCATCTCATGTGGAACGCCGGGCAGCAAGACCAGGTAGGCCTGGTCGCTTTTAATCAGTTGCCCTGGAGCCGTTCCCATTTGATTCGGCAAAACAGTTGCATCCGAAATAATGAGTGATTGGTTCTCAATAGAAACTAAAGCATCGCCATAGCGGCTTTTAAGAGATTTAAAGACCTCTTGAGAAGGCACCAGCTTTTTATTTAACAGTTTGGCTACAATCTGACGTGTGAGGTCATCGAGCGTTGGTCCAAGGCCGCCTGTAATAAGAATGCAGTCATAAGTTTTAATCAGAGGTGCTAAGGCGTTTTGCAGAGCCGTTTCCTCGTCAGGCAAGACAAAGTGAGCGTCGACTCGATAGCCTGCTTGCTGCAGCTGGCGACTCATCCAAGCCGCGTTTGAGTTAACAACACGCCCGGCTAACAGCTCGTTTCCAATAGCGACAATTGCACAACTCATCGTATCTATCCACAGCTAAGAGAGCCGTAAAACGTAGCGATTCGTAGCGTAGGCTTTAGAGGTAATTGCAAAATTGTTGTCTTATGAGGCCCAATGC
>CAZZJE010000182.1:0-3925 GCA_964654295.1 uncultured bacterium
CGATCGGCGAGCGCGGCGAGCCCGTCGACCGTTCGCTCGAGCTGCTCGTCGCCGCTTTTTTGCTCGCTTCAACTTGTCGAAGCGTTGAAAGTCCTATTACTTAATCTTTTCTGGTATATCGTAATTGTTCCGTTAATGATAAAAGCTCGTTTTCAATTAGCAAAAAGTTATTTTAATAAAGCTTTTTTCATTGATTCATCAAGCGGCGACTTGTTGCCACACTCCAAACGCATTTAAAAACCCTAAAACAGTTGAACTAAATCTAACAACTCTGTTATAGTATGCAGATACTATGAAACTATTCTCGTTATTCCTATCCCCCTCTGCCTCCTCTCGCCGCTCCCGGCGGGGTTAATCCCATTTTTTCTTTTTTTTCTCTTTATTTTTTGGCCCTTTTAAATTTTTAAACTTTTTAACGGAATTTGTTGCGATGTGTACAATTCTTGCTCCTCCGGTAGAACCCTATCCTAATTGCCATGTTTTTTTAGCCTCTCTCCCCCTCTCTTCTCTTTCTTCCCGCCGATCCCGGCGATCCTAAACTTTTTTTACATCTAAACAACTCAATCGCACTTGCGCCTCTTTGGCGTTAAAAATGTAAAAAATTATTTTATTTAGGATACATCATGCTTACAAATAATCTACTCAATTTATTTTTTAAAGAGCATAAAACATTTACAATCAACCCATTCAAACCAGACGAATGCCAAAAAACGACTCAAACACTTCTTGGATTTTTAATCCTTTCTAAGGATGCAATTAAAGCGGTTAAGGAGTTGCAGTTAAAGAAATTTGATGCTTTAGCTGGTGACTGCGCCTGTCATTTACGTGCCTTAAAGATCACATTGATTTTGCAACACTATCTCTTCACTCCCTTTGGTAAAAAGGAGTTAGATGAGTTTGAACAGCAAGTCGATCAAACAATAGAGAAAGCAAAACAGCCGATTGCATGGGATCAGTTAGGCAAAAAAGGGGTCTATTCTCTGGAAACGTTATGCCAAAAGTTTTCTCTTAAAGTGGAAACTCCTCCCCCACTCGCCTATTTGATCCATTGTTATGTTTTAACATTAAGTAAAGGTTACAATCCATTGGGAGAAGATGAGCATAAGCCGACAAAGCTGATCTCTTGTCAAAGCTGCCAGCAACCCATCCAGTGTTATGATGGAGTCCAAGAGGAGGTTACATTAAAACGTCAAGTAGTCACCTATATTCAGAATGCTGTAGGGCATTGCAATCTTCTAAAAAGTGCAATTGAAGATTGTGTGGAGATTGCTAAGCGCCATATGTCAAAAGCCTCTATCGCCTTTGTTCAAGACGAGGCGAACTTAACTGGAGATGCGAAGCTGGAAGCGTTGCTATGCAATACTAACATCCGAATGCTTAACCATTGTCCGCAGCTTCCAGACTACGGCACATTGACAACGATCATGACAGCTTGCCAGATTAGAGAGATTCCACTTCTGATTAAATTTAAAACACATAGTCATGCCCATCGTTTTCAAGAACCTGAAAAACCCTTTGAAAAGGAGTTTATTCTATTAAAAAGTGATGGAGGCACTTATCAACCTGCTTTAGCAGCTAAATGCGACTTTGATAAGCCGTTAGTGGTCTTAGATGTTAAGCGTGCTCATCCTGCAAAAAAGGAAAAATTTGAAGATTACTTGAAGCGTTTTCTTCAGTACAACTTTGTTCATTTGTGCAAATTAGATAGTGCGCAACATAGCGCTTATACGGATGGAAGTGATCTGACATCGATTCTTGGGATCTCTCAAGAAATCCTGGATGAAGTGAATCTCCTCAAAGAAGAAGCGACTGAAATAGGTTGTACTCTTTCCAACCATCCCTTTTTTCTCTTAGCTCATATCTATTGTGACACACTTAAGAATCAAATGGGCCAAGGCAATCAGCTATGGGTTTCAACGAAGGAGGAGGAGCATGCCTAGTCAAAACTGGAAAGGGTTAATGACCATTCAAGCTGGCTCGGCCGTTTGCTTGCCTCTTGTTTTAGTTGGCTATGAAAGTGCTCAGCAATTTCAAGGTGCGCCAATTTTGGCGCTCTTTATAGGCAACACTATTTTATTTGTTTTAGCATTAGGGTTTAGTCTGCTCAGCCTCAACAAACGTATGGCTACAGCTCAGCATGCAGAGTCTGTTTTGGGTCAAAGAGGCAAGCAGCTGTTTGGCCTTGCTCTCACCTTTTCTATGTGTGGATGGTTTGCTATTCAGACACAAGCTGTCAGCTTAGCATTATGGGAGCTATCCCCTCTACTCCAAGCGATCTTTAAGAGTGAATTGCTCCTTAGGGCTATACTAGCAATTCTTATGTTGGGAATCGCTTTTTTTGGAGTGCAGGGATTAGCTCGTCTAGCAGACTACTGTATCCCGCTAATGGCTGTGACCCTATTTTTACTGCTTTGGTTAAAAAGCGAAAGCCCCTTGGCCGAAACGAATGGCTCCTTAGAAGACTTTTCTTTAGAACTTCCTTCATATGCAATCTCATTAGCTATCGGCGCCATGCTGGCAGCAGTAGTCGACCTACCCACATTTTTTCGATTTGCAGCGAGTAAAAAAGATGCCTTTATCGCTTCTGCTATCACCTTTTTAATTGTTGCCCCCTTAGTCGAAACAATCGGAGTTCTCCTCTACATTTGGGATAATAGCGAATCCTTTAGCCAAGCAGTTTCTGTTTCAAGCCATCCTTTATGGATGGGATGGTGGATGCTATTTTTATTTATTGCGGCATGGACAACCAATGGAGTTAACCTCTATTCCGCAGGGTCCAATCTCCAGGTTGTTTTTTCAGGGATGAATGAAAAGAGGGCTTTGACGCTAGCTGGATTAGCTGCCCTGCTTCTCTCTTTGTCTAATCTAGTCGACAACCTCGAATTGACGTTGAATTTATTAGGCATGTGCCTCGGCTGCTTTGGTGGCGCTATTTTCAGTAGTTACTGCTTAACTCTTTTGCAGCGCTACCCTCTATATCCCTCCTTAGGAACAGCAATAGCTGCTCTCATCTCATTTTCCACAATGATAGCACATATTTCCTTGACGACTATCCCCCTGCTAGATGCGCTGTTACTCGCGTTCCTATTAAATATCAGCTTTTCGGCAGCTGCAGATAAGAAAGCTAAATTAATCTTGGAGACAACATGAAGAAAATTTCGACACACGAGTTAGATGCCTTATCTATTGGAGCAGCCTTGCTAGGATCTGGCGGAGGAGGAGATCCGACCTACGACCTGATGATTGCCAAAGAGGCTGTCATCCAAAATGGGCCGGTTGCACTAGTTGATCTAGAAGAGCTTCCAAAAGATGCCTTAATTGCGCCAATTGGATTTATGGGAGCGCCCATGGTTTGCAATGAGAAGCTGCCCAGTGGAAATGAGTTTGTTTTGATCAATGAGCTTGTCAAACAGCATTATGGTCAACCGATTGATGCTGTCTTGCCCTTTGAAATTGGTGGAGGAAATGCCCTCGTCCCCTTTTATGCTGCCCACTATCTTGGTGTGCCTGTAGTCGATGGGGATATTATGGGAAGAGCCTATCCAGAAATTCATATGAATGCCTGCTTTGCAAATGGAATTGCTCCAGGGCCAGCCTTCATTGCCGATACCGTTGGCAACAGTGCCATTTTAAACTGTTGTGACGGATTAAGCGTTGAAAGGCTTCTTCGTGCTTTAACAACCGCAATGGGAGCCTCGTCAGCAGTTGCTGTTTGGCTAATGAAACGTACAACAGCCCAAGAAAATCTATTTGATGGAACAGTTAGCGAAGCCATTGCTATTGGAGATCAGCTGTTAAGACATTCATCAAACGCATCTGATCTACTTAAAAATATTCATGGAGACACTATCTGTTCAGGAACCATCCAATCAATCGAACAGCAGCTAAAAGGTGGTTTTTTATTTACAACGATACAGATCTCTTC
>CAZZJE010000182.1:3935-5781 GCA_964654295.1 uncultured bacterium
CTTCTGGCCAAGAGAACTATAGAATCTTGTGTCAAAATGAGTATCTCTTTGTTCAAAAGAATGGAGAGGTTGTTGTCTCTACGCCTGATGTCGTTGTGATTTCCGATCTAGAAACAGGCTATCCTCTACCTGTTGAACGCTTACATGTCGGACTACGCGTTCTTGTTGGATCAGTTCCAGCGCGCCCCCTATGGAAAACAGCCAGAGGTCTTTCTGTTGCTGGTCCAGAAGTATTTGATTTTGCCAAAGGAGAAATGAATGTCTAAAATAGCAATAGGAATTGACATTGGAGGCACGCATACCGATGCGGTCATGGTGGCATGCCAAACAGAACAGCTACTAGACTCTGTTAAAGTCTCTACTACCCAGCAAATAGAAAATGGGTTCGATCAAGCGCTTTCTAAATTAATGGAGAGTCGCCATTTTTCGCTGGAGCAGCTCGAAGGTCTCTTTGTTGGATCTACACACTGTTTAAATGCTGTTTTAGAGGCAAAAAACCTTCTGCGCGTAGGAGTTCTCCGCATTGGAGGAAACAAACCCCTCTCTCCCGCGCCTGGATTTGGCTGGCCGATCACACTATCTCAGCAAGTGATTTCTGGATATGCCTGTATCAATGGAGGTTTTGAGTGCAATGGCAATCCGATTACACCCTTTAGCGATCTTGAAGCAAAAGCAGCGCTGCAAAGATTGCTCGATCAAGGTGCTCAAGCCATTGCGATTGTTTCTGTGTTTGCGCCTTTAAATGGCACGCACGAGGAGAGATCTGCGGAAATTTTAAATGATCTCACCGGCCAAACAATCCCATACACTCTCTCCCATCACATTGGATCAGTCGGAATTTTAGAAAGAGAATCTGCCACTATCCTCTACTGCGCCTTTAATAATTGGTTGAGCTCAGGGTTTTCTGCTTTAACAGAAATTCTCAAGCGCAAAAAAATTGAAACTCCTCTCTGGCTGACGCAGAATAACGGAAGTCTCTTGACGTTAGAGGAGGCTTTAGAGTTTCCGATTCGCACCTTAGCAGCAGGAGCAACGAATTCATTCATGGGAGGAGCTAAACTAGCTGGCTGCTCACATGCTATTGTCATCGATATTGGAGGGACTTCAACAGATATTGGCGTCATCGAAAATGGCTTTGCACGCCGCTCGACTCAAGCTGCAATGATTGGAGGAGTTAGACTCAATTTTCCGATGCCAGACACCTGCTCTCTTCCAATTGGAGGCGGAAGTGTCATTGAAAATATTTCGGGCAAGCATCAGCTTAGTGCACAAAGCTGCGGCAAGGATCTCAAAAAGTTTGCTCAAGTTTTTGGAGGTAAACATCTCACTTTGACCGATGCAGCCGTTCTTTTAGATAAGCTTAGAGTGCCAGAGGCATGCCCTAAAGACATTCAGTTGAGTAGGAAGTGTGCCGAAGAGATTTTGGAAGCAACCTTGGGGCGTATTGAATATGCCATTCAAAAAATGAAGGGGGTGCATAAAGAGCTACCTGTTTTTATTGTGGGAGGCGGAGCTGCTATTTTAGATGAGCTGTTTTCTCATCGCTATGGCATCAAAGGATCGATTCCCCATCATGCACATGTTGCTAACGCCTTTGGAGCTGCTTTAGCCGAAGTCTCTTTTACAATCGATCGTGTCTGTTCATTAGAAAAAAGGGAGGCGATGTTAGAAAGCATCCAAGCCGAAGCAGTTGCAGCAGCGATTAAAAAGGGTGCTAACCCAAATAAGACACGTGTGGCGGCACTCTCTATCTTGCCCTATTCCTATAGCAAACAAGAATTGGCAAGGGTTACCGTGACAGCATCGGGAGGTAGGTTTTGACAAATTAGTAGCGTAGGCTTTAGAG
>CAZZJE010000183.1:0-5748 GCA_964654295.1 uncultured bacterium
CAACAATCCTTGCTTCGATCTCTTTAGCTGTGAGATAAGGGACCTCCTCTTCAGCAACGAGTAGATCTTCCGCCTCATCAATTTTATAGGTGACCATAGACGATTTTTTAGTAGGTTTCGTCACTTCCTCTTCCATGACAAGAGGCGTAATGGCTCGCCTGACACTCTGGGGAGTGATGCCATGTGATTCATTGTAGGCTTGTTGGATTTGACGGCGATGTTCGGTAACTTCTAAGGTACGGCGAATAGCTGTCGTCTCTTTATCGGCATATAAGATGACACGTCCTTCGGCATTGCGTGCAGCTCTACCGCATGTCTGAATAAGAGAGGTTTCGCTGCGTAAAAAGCCCTCTTTATCGGCATCTAAGATGACGACTAGAGAGACTTCTGGAATATCTAATCCCTCTCTTAAAAGGTTAATTCCGATCAAAACATCAAAATTTCCTTGCCGCAGCTCTTGGATAATCTGCATGCGTTCGATGGTGTCAATATCCGAATGCAAATACTTGGCTTTGACGTTCACTTCAGTCAAATATTTGGTGAGCTCTTCAGCTAGACGTTTCGTTAACGTTGTGACCAGAACTCGCCCGCCAGCAGCTGTATGCTTTCTAATCTCTTCTAAGCTATCATCAATCTGATCAGTTGCAGGACGCACTTCGATCATGGGATCAAGCAGTCCCGTAGGACGAATCACCTGCTCGATGATTTCTCCGCCTGCTTCTTCCACCTCCCATGGAGCTGGTGTCGCAGAGACGTAGATCGTTTGATGCATGCGTCGATAGACCTCTTCAAATTTTAAAGGTCGATTATCATAGGCGGAAGGGAGGCGAAAGCCGAAGTCGACTAGAGACTCTTTGCGGGCGCGGTCGCCATTGTACATGGCTCGAATTTGAGGAATAGTCTGATGCGATTCGTCAATAATCATTAAATAATTGGGTGGAAAGTAGTCTAGCAGGCAGGGCGGCGGATCTCCCGCAGAGCGGCGGCTAAAGTGGCGCGAGTAGTTTTCAATACCTTTACAGGTTCCGACCTCTTTGAGCATCTCTACGTCATAGTTTGTGCGCTGCTCAATGCGTTGCAGCTCCAAAAACTTTTTGTCGTGCTCATAAAATCCCATCCGATCTTTCAATTCGCCTTTAATCGTTTCAATTGCTTGAAGCCGAACCTCTTCAGGTGTGACGTGGTGAGAACTTGGATAGATTGTAATTGACTCTAGCTGCCTGCGGACTTTACCTGTTAAAGGATCGATCTCTTTTAAACTCTCAATCTCATCTCCAAAAAACTCGATGCGCAATGCTAAATCTTCTTCATAAGCCGGAAAGACATCGACTAAATCCCCTCGTACTCTAAAGGTTGATCGGAAAAAATCGACGTCGTTGCGCTTATATTGCATCTCAACCAGATGCATCAAAATATCATCGCGCCGCCTCTTTTCACCTTTGTAGAGTTCCAAATTCATGCCGCGGTAATATTCGGGAGAGCCTAAGCCATAGATGCAAGAGACAGAAGCTACAATAATGACATCGTCTCTTTCCAAAAGGGAGCGCGTCGCACTTAGGCGCATCTTATCGATCTTATCATTGATCGCCATATCCTTTTCAATGTAGGTGTCGGTGCGTGCAATGTAAGCTTCGGGTTGATAATAGTCATAATAGGAGACGAAATATTCGACTGCATTATCGGGAAAAAAGCCCTTAAACTCTTGATAGAGTTGAGCAGCTAATGTTTTATTATGGGCAATAACAAGTGTTGGCCGCTGCACACGCTGAATGACGTTGGCCATTGTAAAAGTCTTTCCTGACCCCGTTACTCCCAAAAGTACTTGGGCTTTCCGATTGTTTTGCAAACCTTTTACTAATTTATCGATTGCCTCAGGCTGATCTCCCCGAGGTTGATAGTGGCTGATTAATTTAAACATTTTGCCTCATCACCTATAAATTACCCACTATAACGCAACCTTTTAATAATGTGTATGTTTGTTTTAAGAGATCTTTTGGCCTCTTTTGAAGTTCATAAATACATTTCTTAATATTAAATTAATGTTCTGCTTTTATTGTGTTATCCTTAATTAAAGGATAAATATGCCTATTCGAGCGCAAAGCCACAACCTCCGTCCTATCTCTGACTTTAGTGTTCTCCAATCGAACTTTAAGAGTAAGAAGACTAAAAATAAGGCTTCAAGCGATATTGATGCTCGAATTAAACAGGTTGTTTGCGAAAAAAGCAGCGATCTAGATGGAGATCATTCTGATAAGTTAGAAAATCATTCTCCTGTATCAAAAGAAGTTTTAAAAGAATTTTTAGTAGAAAAGCACCTTCCACCTCAACCGGGCAAACTGAAGAGATCACTGATCTGCCATGTTTACGCATTTGCTTTAGCCGTTTTTATTCAAATTAAAAGAGTTATCCTTTTTCCAACTCGCTATTTTGGTTCAAAAACTTGGTCTATTCCCGGTTTAATGATTCGCTTACCTTTTGTTTTACTATTTGGCTGGATGAAAAAAGAGTCCATTTGCCATCAGCTTTTTGGTAATGGTTACAGCTATCGCTCAAAATCTTTTACTAAAGAGCAAGCCAAGCCATTTTTAAGGAATGCCTGTATTGCTAGTGCCATTGCAGCAGCGCCTAATACTACGATGCCAAGAAGAATGGAGGAGGAGTGGTTAGATCCTTTTAATCTAAAAGTTCTCTCCCCCAGGGAGATAGGTGTAGACCTCACCAAGGTTTCAGGGGCAATTGAAGCAGATGATAAAAGATTTTTAGACCGCAAGTCGGGATTAAAAATGATGGTGGTTGTAAAAGACAACGAAGCAATTTTTACCTTTGGCGCCGCCGCTGCCGTTCAGCATGAGTTTCCTGACGCTCCAAAGAATCCGGAATGGAAAGCACTCAATAAGAGAATATGGAATAAAATTGTCTGGCCAAACCTACTTGGTGCTTCTCCTCCTATCTACAAACAAGCAGAATCGCTCTATCTGGCGGTAAAAGACAGCCCTGCTTTAAAGGGAAAAGAGATCACTTTAGTTGGCCATTGTATGGGAGGCTCTTTAGCTTCCTATATCGGAATTAAACAGTGTGTCAAAGCTCAAGGGTTTAACACTTTAGCTTTTGGAGTGGGTATTCAGCGGCAAATTGGAGATAAAAAGCTTAGGCAAGCTAAAAAATATGTGACTCATCTATCTATCAAGAATGATTTCTTCAGCGATTGTCCTAAAATTTCTACGCTTGATCGCATCTTCAATCATATAGGCATTGGAAGTCCAGGTAATTTCGGAGACCATGGAACGATTCCCGCATACAGTGGCTATAACTTGCGTTCTGATGGCTGCTCTTTGAATTCAAAAAATCAGGATCGGATTCACAACTACTATGTCGGCAGCCTGATGGCCTATCTGGGTTATAGCAACCGAGATAAGCCCGTTTCTTTGGCTAAACAGGGTGTTGATTTAAGTCAGTTTTAAGATCTCGTTCTTGTCAACTTCGGGCCGTAAAGGGCAGGTCAGGGATTTGCCTAAACGTTCAAAAATCTGCTAATCCAACCCATCTGCTGCATGGCTTGAATGCAGGCGACTAATAGTGAAATAACCATTACGCTGATCAGCGCAGGCTTTCCGCCCGGTGCTCGATAAGGACCTTTTAACCCTTTACGGTAGCGGCCGCTCCAAACAATTAAAGCTGGTAAAAGCCCTAATAGCAAAACAACTCCATATCCACCTGCTAACTCAAGAGCACTTAAAAAAGCGCGTGGATCTATCCAGGTGAATAGCAGCGGCGGAATAAAGGTCAATCCAAAGAGGAAAAAGCGTCCCATCGGTGTCTTTTGGATTCCTATGCCATCCGCTAAAAAGTCGCATAGGCTTAGCGAGACGCCTAAAAAAGAGGTGATGATGGCAAAAAAGGCAAAGATCGTCGCCAACGCATCCATCCAGGCATTGCCTGTTGCCTGAGCTAGAAGCTCTGTCCCGCTGGCCCCTCGCTGGTAGCCAAATTTTAACCCGTCGGCTCCTTCAACGGGAATGACTCCTAAACTGACTGCTTCCCATACAAGATAGACAATTAAAGGAATGCAGCCACCAATCCATATTGCCTGCTTAAGTTGTTTCACATCTCCTTCAAAATAGCAGCAGAGGCTTGGAATAATAATGTGAAAACCAAATGAAGTGGCTGCTATTGAAACAGCCAGCAATAAAAAGGGTGCATCATGGTAGAGCAGACGCTCACCTTGCATTTCTGGAATAAGGAAAAGCATCATCAAAATAAAAGCAAAGGTTAGTCCGATCATCAAAATACGATTCAAATGGTCGACTGCACGTGTGCCTTGATATAAAAAGAACATAAATAGCCCTAAAAGGGGAAGCGGTAGCATCCAATCGATCAGATGAATTCCCAGCATCTCAAAAAAAGCTTCCACCATAGGTGTGCTGCCAGCAATATAGGCTGTTGTTAAGGCGTAAAGCAGAAATAGATAGAGAATCCAACTGAAGAATTCTCCCCATCGTCCAAGTGTCGATTTAGCAACGGTAATCAAATTGCTTTCAGGGCCCATCCACAAGGTTGACTCTAACATTAACAGAGCTGTATAGGTCATATAGATCCAGTAGATGAAGAAGAGTGCGGCTGTAGGCAGAAATCCCGCCATGCCAGTAGCAACAGGCAAAGCAAGCATCGCTGCTCCTATGGTTGTTCCACTGACAAGTAAAATACCTCCAAAAAGGCGGCTTCGAGTAGCCATGCTTTCTACGCTCCCATCTGATCAATCAGCTGCAAAACCATCACGACCAAAGCAACGCACATGATCAAAATAAGGGTGAATCTTCCGCCTTTGACGAAGATTTCTCCTTTTCGGTTTTGATAATAGCGTCCTTTCCAAACCATGGCTGCTGGGAGTAATCCAAATAGGGTGACGGCGCCAAAACTGCCGGCATAATTTAATGCAGCCAAAAAAGCTTTGGGATAGATGAGAGCACAAATAAGAGGAGGAATGACTACTAAAAGTGTCGCTAAAAAGCGTCCTTTCTGTACCTGTGGGAGCTTTAACCCATCTTTTAAAAAATCAACAAAGCTCAGGGCGACTCCTAAAAATGAGGTGATAATGGCAAAAAAGGCAAAAGCTTCGGTCCAAGTAACAATCCAAGAAGCACTTACAGCTCTTCTTAAAGCCTGTGTTGCAATCTCTCCCCGGTCTAATAGAGCTTGCAGCCCCTCTTCCTCTACTGGAATCACCCCTAAAATCACCATCTGCCATAAAGCATAAACGACTAAAGGCAAGGCACTGCCAATGACGATCGCTTGCCTCGTCAGGCGGGCGTTGCGATGCAGATAGCTTGTGATGCTCGGAACAAGGTTATGATAGCCGAATGAAATAATCATGGCAGGTATCGCCCAAGTCACAGCGCTCCAGCGCATATGTTCCAGCAGTTTAGGCTGGATATGTGCAATCCCAAAAGCAATCATGACACAATAGGTGACAATCAATCCAACCATCAATAACCGGTTAGATTGGTCGACGACAGCTGTTCCTAAATAGATCAAATAGCCCAAAACGGCAGCGACAGCTAAACAGGTGAGCCACACTGGCACAGATAGGTTTAACCACTCTTTAAAAGAGTCGCTGATCAATGCTCCCGTTCCTGCAATATAGGCGACCATTAAGGTGTAAAAGAGAAAGAGAAACCCACCCCAAGCCACTAACTGGCCAAACCAGCCTAGTGTATGCTTAGCCATCGTGATGATATTGACATCTTCCTC
>CAZZJE010000184.1:0-5728 GCA_964654295.1 uncultured bacterium
TCCAAGCATCTCGACAAGTCGAGATGAGCAAAAAGCGGCGACAAGTCGCCGCGTTCCAAAAAATTAATGCACATAAAAATTTTGCCGGCCCTTTGGGTCTAAAAAAAAGCTCAATAAAAAGTAAAAATAGCTAATTGATTGAGTTTTATTCGCTATATTAGATCTCTCGTTAAATCACGTTTTTGATTAATCTTTTTAAGTCTTTAAAGATGAGTAGATTATTTCGAAAATCATGGCTCTTAAACTAATCTAAGCCAATCTTAAGTCCTTTTGTTTCCTTGACTTAAATTCGAAAAAAGATTAAAAAATCTGCCTGTCAGTTAGTGCTAGAGTAAAATGGAATAAAACTAAAACTCGCACAACGATTTTAATGATAACGGAGACCCTATGAGATACTTTCGCTTTCTGTGCGCGCTGATACTGTCAATGGGTTTGACGGCAGCTTCCGCACAAGCGGCCGACCGCCATCACGCTGATCATGATCATCATCATGACCATCATCATGGCCACGATCATGGACGTGATTGCGGTAGCTGCGATAATAGTCTTGATCGTGATTTGAATGAGCGAGACTTCTACATCTTACGAGAATTTGTCAATTCCAAGCGTGTGTATGATGTTCAGCAGAAAGCGTGCGCCTTGACTATAAGCGGTGATGTACGTGCTGAATGGCGTTACATGAGCGAGTTTCAGGAAAACGCAGAAACAAAAAACACTTGTGCGCTACGCGGACATAATGGCTGCTGCAAAGGGCATAATGACCTGGATGTGGAATGCAACTTGCGTTTTGACTATGTCAACGACTGTGCGTGGGCTGTTGCCCATATTCAGTTCGATGATTCCGCAGGGGTTTCTAAGGGATTAGATTGTCACGAGGATCCAGATGGGTATCACGGCAGTGGAACCGATTGTAGGCTTAATCTGAAAAAAGCTTATATGGGTTATAACATTTGTTCCAACTGCGACACTCGTTTTGATGTTGAGATCGGCCGACGTCCCCTCTATGCGGTTTTTGACTCGCAGATTCAATTCTTAAGCCGCGCGGATGGCATCACCTTGAAATATTCGAGCACATGGGATTCCATTGCGGATTGGTACTGCAACTTGATGGGATTTGTCGTAAACGAAAACTACAACCACTTCGCTTGGGCAACAGAGTTTGCTCTTCTAAACGTCTTAGATAGTGGATTTGATGTTAAATATTCGTTTATTGATTGGCGTAAGCATGGATCAGCAGCTTGTAAAGTGCGCGATCCAGTTGGATTCCGTTTCAAAAACTCCCAGGTCTCTATCGCTTATAACGTATGCCCCGATTACTTGCCCGAAGGCTGGCAGAAGCCGCTACGCTTTTACGGTGCTTTTGTTGTCAACCATAACGCGCCTCGCTGGTTTAATACGGGCCGTGTAGTGGAAAAGGATAAGGAAGATAAGGATAAAACCATTGCCGTTATTAAGCGTGGAAGAAAAATGAATGTAGGCTGGTATGCTGGTGTCACCTATGGACGAGTTCTTAAAGAAAATGACTTCTCCATCGATGTCCAATACCAATACGTTCAAGCGCAAGCCATTCCTGAGCGAGACATGAGTGGAATTGGCCGAGGAAACTGTTTAGAAGACAGCTTTACTCAGGAGCACTTTGTTCATGGAACAAAGCGCGTACGCGGTAGTGGAAACTTCAAAGGTTTCCGTATTGAAAGCTTCTATGCGATCACAGACAATATTTCCTTGGACACCATCATCGAATGGTCGACAGCAATTGATAAAAATATTGGTGGTAGACACCGCTATTCTAAATTTGAGTTGGAGGCAGTCTACGCGTTCTAAATCTCTCAAAAAAAAAGAGTTAGAAAAAAGGAAAAGCGCCTCAGGGCTCTTTTCCTTTTTTGTTGGATATGTGATAATATCTTTTAGGTTATATTTCTATTCTCCCGTGACAAAAAAGCTAAGCTAACCTAAATTAACCCACTTTGGTGGTTTAAAAGATGCTTGCTCCAGACGGATGGCCGGTTAATGGAAAAGAAATGGTTATCACGCATCAATATTGTATTAGGCACTCTAGCTCTCGTGTTATTAGCATGGGCAGGCGTGGTCGAATGGTTACGCCCCAGTGAAATTTTGCCTGAAACCGTTGTCCGCCGCCCCAAAGTTCTTCCAGCTCCCGCATTTCAACAGCCTCAAACGGCATATGACAATATTGGCGAACCCTTTTTGCATCTGCGTTATAGCAATCCAACTCTGCAGCTGCCGAATTTGCGCCAGCAATTACTCTATTATGGAAAAAATGAGCGTTCAGATGCCGATAAGTCAATGCCTTTGCTCCATTTTGCTTTTCTTGGAGATAAAGCCATCACTTCCGCTCTGGCAGGCGACCCTCTCTATATTATTTATGATCGCCAGCTCAATCCAGCTCGCTATCGATTTAGCTTGAATAATATGCCGACATCGCTCTGGATAGAAGCTAAGTCAGAGGGAAATCAGGCTAAAGTTGAGCTTAAGATGCGGGGAGAGCATGGCGAGGAGATTCGAAAGCCGGAAGCCAATGCCAACTTTATCTTGCCAGAGAAGGATTACAGCCGCTTTTCGGGAACTCCTTGGGAAATGGGGAAATGGCGTGTAGATGCAACTCTATTAGCTCGACAAAAGGCGCGTTGGCAAGGGCAGGACCTCTTTTTAGACACTTTAGGTGGTACAGAATTTGCTTCGCAAAAAGGGAAGCAGCGGATCGATTTGGGAGAGGGGGCCGATACCTACGCCATTTTTGCCGGTCCCTCTTCCTGTTTTATTTGGAAAGAAGATCGCTGGCAAGAAGCAACACCTGGAGAGGGAACCCGCGGTTATCCACTATTATGTGTGAAAAACATTGATGCGCGTTTGATGAATCTTGAGCTGTGGGATATCAATGGGAAAGGAAAGACTAATTTGAATTTGCTAAAATCCCTAGAGCCTGGATTAAATGCATCGAGCATGCGCACGTTTAAATTCATTGGCTCACGCACACTGAGCCAATTTTTATTCGAAATCGATCGTAAGAGGGTCACTTTGCGTCCTCAAGATTGGCTTCTCCAGACAGAAAAGGGATGGATTAAATTAGATACACCCAAAATGATCGATGACTATGTTGCTCGTCAGCTAGTTGGACCTCTATTTGTTTTTGAAGGAGTTGTCCGAGTCGGTGACCGCCAAGTTGTCAAAGGGCTTTTGTTTAATCCTTCGAGAACGCAAATGCTCTCTATTGAGTTGCCTTTGATTCAAAAGGGTGACAGCAACAAAGTTGAACCTGTAGGCACTCCCGTCAACACAAACAACTCTGCTAATTCTAATAATCCTTCTACGAATCCAACGAATCAGACAGTGCCCTCTGCTGCACCTCAAAAATACATGACGCCTCCTAATCCATTGCCCGGTCCACACATAGAGATGCAAGATGATGACGACGATGACGATGATGATGACGAAAACGAAGAGGAGCTCTCTCCCAAATTACAAATAAATCCTCCTAAAGCCCCAGAAAGGCCTGCTCAGAGAATTAAACCTGTGGAGTAAATGATTGCTATGTCCCTGCGCCGTTTGATCATCCTATTTACTTGTTTTAGCGCCCTGTTCGATCTCCCACTCTCTGCTCAATCCATTGCAGAAAAAAAGGAGGGATTGATTAGCGGCAGCCAAGATTTAACACCCGAATTACAAAATCGCCTGCTACAGGTGAATAGTGATTTGAGGCAGCAACGGGCAGAGCTTTACCGTCTCTATGGCGAAGCAGAAAACCTCTATGCCATGCAGGCTCCCGAATCATCGTTTCAAAACTTGGTTTATAGAATCCGACAGGTAAGAGAGACGATTGAGCGAATTGAAGAGAGCTGGCGAATCAGTGTCAGCCAGCATGGGCTGGGCGGGTCAGAGCAGTATGCCTTGTGGCATCAGCCTGAAACAACCTTGCGAGAGTTGGTGATCGATTTTGGCTCTGTCGATTATGTCTACCTGATGACCCCTGAAATTGCCGCCATTAAATTAAGTATCGATTCCAACTTGCCTGTTCCAAGAGCTTCATGGAATGAGATGTTAGAAGTGCTGTTAGCTCAAAATGGAATTGGCTATAAGCAGTTGAATCCCTTTTTACGCCAGTTGTTTTTACTGCAAGATGACCGCTCCAACATTCGCTTATTGACCAATAGACGCGAAGACCTCTACCTCTTTCCTACAAACGCTCGTGTCGGCTTTGTTTTGACGCCTGAACCGCTGCAGATGCGCCGTCTCTATTTCTTTTTAGAAAAATTTATCAATCCTCAGTCGATGACTTTGCAAAGCATTGGGCAGGAGATTTTGGTTATCTCTCCTGTTGGAGAGCTTCTAGATCTTTTAAAGCTCTATGATTTTGCTGTGGCCAATCAAGGAGATAAAGAGTACAAAATTTTGCCTCTCTCTCGTGTGGATGCTGAAGAGATGTCAAAAGTGTTGGCTGTCCTCTTTGAGCAGCTGTCGGAAGAGCCGGTGAGAATGAACACTGAGGCTCAGAGGGGAGGAAATCGTCCTCCAGCTTCTCAAGCAAGACGCAGCAGCAGTAGCAGCAGTGGTAATACAGGCTTGCGAATAGTCGCCTTGAAAAATATTGCCCAGGCCGTCTTTTTAATCGGGACACGTGATGAAATTCGGCGTGCTGAAGAGATCGTTAAAGAGGTCGAGAGCCGTATTAGTGGGGCGAAGGAAAAAGAGATATATACCTATAAGGTGAGACATTCAGATCCCGAAGAGCTTGGGAAGCTGCTGGATAAGATTTATAATCTGATGTCTCGTTCTGGGACTGGCATGCAAAAAGCTTCCAACACAAGCAACTTTGTCCAAGGCCCTGGTCCCGGGCCTGGCCCCGGTCCTGGAGGTCCCACGCCAGGCGGGCCTGTTGGTCCAGGAGGACCGATGCTCCCCGGTGCGCCCCCTCCTCCTTCAGCTCAAGGAGTTGGACTACAGGCGAGTGAGCAGAATCAAAATGCTGCCACAAATACCAATATTGAAGTCTCTATCCCTCCCAGACCGATTCCCTATACAACTCCGGAACAGGTCTATCGGGATAGTTTCTTTATGCAAGGTCAGGGATATATTATTAATCCTAAGCCGATCCAGCCTGCAGCTCCTAGAAAAGGAGGCGAAATTAATCTTCGAGACAATTTTATTGTCGACCCTAAGACTAATTCAATTGTGATGGTTGTCGAAACAGATCGGCTTCCAAAGATTAAAGAGCTTCTACGTAAACTTGACGTGCCCAAGAAAATGGTTCAAATTGAAGTCGTCCTCTTTGAAAAGAGTTTGGAAAAAGAGACTGACTTTGGTTTAAATCTATTGCGTTTAGGAGATTGTGCCTCTGGCGAGCATAAAACTTGCGGTCTCTTTAATAAATTAAGAGAAAACAATTCATCCGATAATACAGATGGATTGCCAGGTCCTCTTGGGCTATTTGACTTTATTTTAAGCCGCCCTGAAACGTGCTGTGGTTTCCCAGCTTTTGATGTGATCTATCGCTTTTTGCTGGGACGAGATGACATTAGCATCAACGCAAGCCCCTCTTTAG
This sequence comes from uncultured bacterium, assembly GCA_964654295.1. Lineage (GTDB taxonomy): Bacteria > Chlamydiota > Chlamydiia > Chlamydiales > JABDDJ01 > CAZZJE01. The sequence continues at coordinate 5,561 of CAZZJE010000184.1, forward strand.
TCACCCTCAACCAGACAAAAGCAACAATTGCAATTGCTGAAGAGATCTCGATCAGTACGGGTATCTTTGATATTCCGACAACAGGTGCATCGGCATTAAAGAACTCCTTTACACGCGCTCAGTATGGAACAACGATTGAAATCACCCCGACAATCCACTCTATGGGCG
>CAZZJE010000185.1:0-5690 GCA_964654295.1 uncultured bacterium
TCGTCACAGGCCTGATTTGTTTTTGCTCTCCTGAATATTCACCAATATCGCTTTCATCAAGCGTAGTTTTTCGAATGAGTTCTTGTTTCCATTGATGGACAGAGGTAGTGCCCGTTGTAAGAATCAAAGTATGTGTATTCATTCTTGTTAAAACTGCCATTCCTACAATCGTTTTCCCAGCTCCACATGGGAGCACTATAACACCACTCCCTCCAATTTTTGAACCACTATCACAAAATGCATCACACGCCATTCGTTGGTAATCTCTCAAAAGATGGTCTTCACGAAATATCACTGGTTGCGATAGTTTTTCACCCCCAGAATATCCTGCACAATCTAAAGCTGGATAGCCTTCTCGAATCAACGCTTGTTTGATAAGTCCTCGATCAGTAGCGCGAATACTGGTTGTAACAGGATCAAGATCTTTTTGAAAAAACTGTGCTATAGGTTTTCTTAATCTAATTAGCTCCATTAAGGCTGCATCACGAGTTTTCAGTAACAGGCCTCCTCCATTAGGATGAATTTCAACAGATCCAAAACGATTCATCGTATCTTGAATTTTTTCCAAAAACGCCTTAGAAACAGGGAACTTTGCATATCGTTGTAGTCTTTCCATGACCTCCTGTGAACTGATACCGGAGGAAGCTGCATTCCAGAGAGAAAGATCGGTAATTCGATAGGTATGAATGTATTCAGGACTTTTGACAATCTCTGCAAAAGGAGCTATAGCTTTTCTCGTTTCTTCGAATAGAGGAGATTGAACTTCTAAGAGAAGAGTAAGATCTGATTGAACGATTAAAGGAAGTTGTTCATTCATCAGAATATTACCGTATTATGGACTCAAACACGTCATAAAAAAATGAAACTTTTGCTAGCATCACGTAACCACCTCTAAAAATCTTCAATAGTGTCATCCGCAATAGAAAGCTCTTCACCTTTTCTGATATCCCTTAAGGCTATGTTTGCCTGTTTTTCGAAATCAGGTATAATGTTTGGATGGCTAAATCGGTTGACATGACGTTCTGGATCAGGATAAAGCCAACAAACACCATTACGGTAATGGCAAAAGTTATCTTTCTCATATTGAGGAAGTTTTTCATATTCATCTTCAGAAATAGCCTTCAGATCCCATTTTATTACCACTTCCCCTTTCTTAAAGTCGCGATTCGCAAATGCTCCGATTCGGTCTTCAAATTGGCAGATCTGTGATTCTTTGAGCACAATATCTCCAAAATACTTAATTGCTATTTCTTTTCGGACATTGTTTTCTTTCAGATCATTCAGTATTTGAATATGGCTTCTCCCTCGGTTAATTTGTTCAATAAATTTTTCCCTCATAAAGTTCCCATAGACTTTTAGTTGAGGAGTTGCTTTTTTATTTATTTCAAGAAGGTGAATATCTGGATTGCTACCTTTTTCATGAGGAGCACCATAAAAAACTTGTGAAATTCCAGCTTTAATAATAGCTGTTGAACACATGCCACAGGATTCAGCGTTAGCATAGAGAATGCAACCATTAAGTTTTTTCTGCCGAAGAACCTTACAGGCTAATTGAATCGCCTCTATTTCCGCATGTGCAATCGCAAGCTGCTTTGTATTTGCTTTGTTATGAGCGATAGATAAGATGTTATTGTGGGAATCAGTAATGATGGCAGCAAAGGGTGGATTCCCTTCTTGAATGGCAACTTCAACTTCTTCGTAAACTAGGTTCATGATTTTTTCTTGTTCGGGAGACAAAGTGACGCTTGGTTCCCGATTATTGGATGGGAGAAAGAGATCGTTAACAACTTCCATACACAAATCTGGGATTTTCCGATCAGGATCTAAGCAGTCCTTAATTGTGAGAACGGCATTGCGAATTTCGAGTGAGAGGATTTGAACCTCCGACCCCTTGCACCCCATGCAAGTTTTTTCATGTTTTTAACCATATCATCCTGTCTCATTCAATGCTATCAAAATCGCATTCATGATGCTATTTCAGATTGATTTATATCATATCTTTGTCTTATTTTGTAACTTTAAATATTGGTACTTATTAGGTGGTCTCATCCGCCACATATCCGCCACATGAAAATAAGGAAAAATCACTTCCATACTACAGGAGATTAAACAATGAATAAAGATTTAGTTGAGAACACTCATCATCAAACTTTCGAATCACTCAGATAAGAAGAAGAGGAGTGTGAATTTTGGAGTGCACGAAGATTAGCAAAGGTCTTGGAATACAATGACTACCGCAATTTTCTTAATGTCATAGAAAAAGCTAAAGAAGCTTGCAAAAATAGCGGACACAATATTGTCGATCATTTCGTTGATGTCACCGATATGATCAAAATTGGTAAGGGAGGGCAGCGACAAGCTGCTGATGTAAGATTGTCTCGCTATGCTTGCTATCTGGTCGTGCAAAATGGTAATCCAGCGAAGCCTGTTATTGCTAATGGTCAAACATATTTTGCAATTCAAACCCGCCGACAAGAGCTAGCTGATAACCGAAATTTTCAACAGCTAAAGGAAGAAGAGAAACGTGTTTATCTCCGAAAAGATCTTCGAGAACATAATAAACAGTTAGTCGAAACAGCTCAGCAATCTGGTGTAGAAACAACCCTTGATTTTGCCATATTCCAAAGTCATGGTTATAAAGGTCTTTATGGCGGACTTGATGCAAAGGATATCCATGAACGAAAGGGGCTGAAAAAGAATCAGAAGATTTTAGATCATATGGGAATACCGAACTTGCTGCAAATCTTTTTAGAGCCACTCAAGCGGAAGATAAACTTCGTCGAGAGAATATCAAAGGAAAAAACAAAACAAATCAAACTCACTTTGAAGTAGGTGCAATAGTACGTCAAACTATTGAGAGACTAGGAGGTACTATGCCAGAAGACTTACCTGTTGCAGAAAAGAGTGTTAGACAACTGGAAAAAGAAAGAAATCAAAAATCCATAGAAGTCGGCACGCATTCCTATGACATCCAAAACATTAGCTTGGATCAAGAAAATTAAATAACTTAATGGAAGTCGATGGAAAAAATTCCGCGCTCAACTGCTGATGAGTTTTGTCAAAAGCTCAAGCCACAGGAAAAACCTATTTACATTCGAGATTCTCAAGTTAAAGGCTTAGTTCTTCGTGTCATGCCAACGGGCTCTAAATCTTGGATTTTTTGCTATTCAGTCAAAGAAGGAAACAAATGGAGGGAACGAAGAAATGGACTTGGTCCCTTTAGACAAGGACGCAATGATGTTGCCGGTTTAACAGTCCCTGCCGCACGTCGCATTGCTGAAGGCATGAAGCATGAAGTAAAGCATGAAGGTGTTGATCCCATCGAAGCCAGAAGGCAACGAGCAATCGATAGAGCCAATGAGAAAGCTGGTAAGGTTCTTGTCAAAGATCTATTTGAACGGTGGGCAGCCACTGATCTCATTAATCGCAAAGATCAAGGAGCGGAAGCGCGTCGCATGATCTCGAAAGATGTCCTTGCTTTCATTGGAGAATTGAATATCAGAGATGTTCGTAAAGGGCATATTGCCGAGATTACCGATCGTCTTCTTCAACGTGGTGTCAATCGCATGGCTAAAGTTGTCCTTAGTCTCATCCGTCAAATGTTTCGCTTTGCTGTCTCTCGAGATCTTCTTGAATCAGATCCTACAGCCCTACTCAGTAAAAAAAGTATTGGCGGCGCAAATGTGCAAAGAGATCGTGTACTTGACGAAGATGAAATCAAAGAGCTAGCTAAAAAACTACCAACTGCAAATATGACAGAAACAGCAAGTCTTGCAATTTGGCTGGTTCTAGCGACTTGTTGCCGCATTGGAGAACTGCTCAAGACGCGTTGGGATCACATAGATTTTGAGCGCAAATGCTGGAGAATTCCCGCACAGAATAGCAAGAACAGTAGAGAGCACACTGTCTACCTCTCTTCTTTTGCCATGAGCCGTTTTGTCAAGCTTAAAGAAATAACAAGTTCCGAGGAATGGTGTTTTCCGGCTAGTCGTAAAGACGGCTATCTCTGTTCAAAGACAGTAACAAAACAGATTACTGATCGGCAGCGAAGCGATAAAGGCCATAAAAATAGAAGCAAGCAAGTCGAAGCGCTCAAGCTTTCTCGAGGAATTTGGAAGCCTCATGATTTACGTCGTACAGGAGCTACCCTTATGAACGCTTTAGGCGTCCTTCCCGAGGTTGCGGAGCGATGCTTGAATCACATGGAAGAAAACAAAATAAAAAGAATTTACCAACGCTATGGCTATGAGGTGGAAATGAGACAAGCGTGGGAAAAATTGGGTGAGAAATTAGAACTACTAACTAAAGTAACATGATGACCAGCACTTTCAAAGCAACTATTACTCCGAGCCTTCTAAAACTTGTCCAAAACCACCCAATTGGAAAAGGGATTAGCGAACTGATCGATGTTGATTTACAAAAAATTCTTCTACACTGCTCTTTAGAAGTGCCCGAAGAAGCTCTATTAGGCACTGGTTGGATTGTCATCTGGGATTGTGATGTCCTGAATGTTAAGTCAGAGCATTTTCACATTATCCAACTTTTGCTCAAATTGGTTTGGCTCTATTCTGAACAAACGGATTCGCCATTAAAAAGCATGGTAGCACAGGAATTGGCCATGTTCGAGGCTGGAATGAAATTAGAAGCAAGTAGGCGTCAAAGAATTGAAGCCGCTAAAAAAGAACGTCCTTGGCCGGCCCTAGATCAATGGATTAGAAAAAAACTCAAACTCAAAAGAGAATGGACAAATGAAAAATTATGGGCGGCCTTACCTTTGAGTCATGATGGTGATTCTATTTATCAAGATGGAAAAAAAGTGTATTGCTCTTTAGGTAACTATGGTTCAATTAGTTATCGCGCGTTTTGCAATCATGTTAAACGACAGCGAGAAAAAAATAAATGTAGATAGCGGCGCTATCTGCATCTGCATATGAGATGCTATGTCACATAGTAACTTTAAATGAGGCTATGTGATGAAAAATGTAACAGCTTTTCTAAAAGACACCGAAGTCGCCGTCCGATATGGCGTAAGCCGACCCACTATATGGCGATGGACTAAAAATGGGAATTTTCCAAAACCAGTCAAACTTGGAGCTGGCTCGACTCGTTGGCGCGCATCTGATCTAGAGGCTTGGGAAAATCAATTCCGGCCTGAAGTTGTTGTTCACAGTATGGTATCTGTTCGGACAGCAAGCGATGTCTAAGATTCCGTATGTTTTTCTTGCGATTCCCCATGAGTTTTTGACAGAAGATTTTTTAAAAGATCCAGTCATGATTCGTTTTATTATATGGATGCTTAAGCGTATTTCTCCTAATCCGTCCCTGGTTCCCTTGAAAGGACAAAGCAAGCAATTGTGGCTAGATCCATTTGAATTTATGTTTGGTAGAGAAGCATGCGCTTTATCAGCAGGAATTTCTCTAAAGAATGCGCGCACAAGGCTAAAACAACTAATCGGCCTTGGATATGTCAAGAAAGTGGCTAACAAGGGGGCCAGCACTTATTCCGTTTACAGGATAGAGACAAGCGTTTTTCGTCAAAGTGTGGGCCAGCAAAAAGAACAGCAAGTGGAACAACAAACAGGCCAATCAGCTGGCCACAATCAAGAAACGCAGATCTTAAATTCTAAAAATATAAAACCTAATTTCCCTGAAAATTATACATAGGTTACAGGTTACACTGCATAAGTAAT
>CAZZJE010000186.1:0-5663 GCA_964654295.1 uncultured bacterium
CCAATAAGCAGAGAGAGTGCCCCTTCGGCTTGCAAACATAAAAAAGAGCCAAGCAGATATAACAAGATGCCTGCCAACAAGGCGCTCCTGCGTCCTACTAGATCACAAAAAAGTCCCCAAAAAAAGACTCCAGCAGCAAAGCCGCAAAAGTAGATGCTTAGTGTCAATTCTGCCCAAAAAGCGCCAATATTTAAATTGGCAGCTAACTCAGGCAGGGCAGGCGAGTAAATGGTTTCACTAAGTTGAGGAAATCCAACTAAGCAGACAATCAACGGAATAGAGATAACCACTAAAGGCGTTGAAAGAGGAGATGAGTGCATAAATACCTAATATTTAACGTTTTTATTAGCTTATCATATTTCCATATAATTAATAATTGGCTAATATGTTAATAATTCTTTCTTTTAAGTTAGGAATAAAGCATGGGACGGTTAGAACAGATGCGCGCTTTTATGCTGGTTGTGGAGACAGGACGTTTTCACGTAGCTGCAAAGCGCTTAGGAATCTCCGACGCAGCAATCAGCAAGCTGGTGAAAGCGTTAGAAGAGGAGCTTAATGTCCAGCTATTGCATCGCACCACTCGCAAGCTAGAGTTAACGGAGGCTGGTCAACGCTACGTTAATCAGTGCCAGCGTGTCTTTGAAGAGCTGCAGATTGCTGAAAATTTGGCCTCCGACCTGCGTTCCGAGCCTGCCGGACAACTTCATGTTGCCTCAGGTCGACACTTTGCCGATCGTTATCTCATCCCTTTTGTGAAAGAGTGGCTGGCTCTTTATCCTAAAATTATCCTTAACCTGCAACTCATGGAAAGAATTCCGGACCTTGAGACAGAAGGAATCGATGTTTTGATCGGAATGTCTCTGTCTGCCGGTCTCGAAGCCATACAGAAACGAATTGGATCGACACGCTATGTTCTCTGCGCCTCTCCCGTTTATTTTGAAAAGTATGGAAAGCCAACGACGGTCGAACAGCTTGCTCAACACGCCTATATCACTCATCTGATGCGCCATCCCAACCATTTGATCTCATTTAAAAATGGACAATCGATAGAGGTGCAACCCATTTTGTTTTTAAATGATGCCAGAGCAATGCTAGAGTGTGCTTTAGATGGCATCGGTATTGTTAAATTGCACGACTATGTTGTCGCTGAAGATCTAAGTGCCGGTCGATTGGTCGAAATCTTTTCCGACCTGAGTGAAGATAAGCTTCCTCTCTACGTGGCTTATAGAAACCAACGTTTTGTACCTGCTAAAATACGCTCCTTTATCGATTTTGCAACGTCAAACATGCATAGTGACTAGCATGCTAGTTAAAATATAAATTTTATGTTATAGCTAGAGTGTAAAAAGTTGGAGTTAAGCATGAATCAGCAATGGGCAATTGGAGTCGACCTGGGCGGAACGAAAGTTCGAGCAGCCAATATTTCAGAGCAGGGGGTTGTCCAAGATTCGGTAAGAATTGAAACACATGCCGATCAAGGCGCTGATTATGTCATCGAACAGCTTCTTAAAGCTTGTCGGGATCTAATCGCCAAAGCAAAGACTCCTCCAGTTGGAGTCGGGATCGGGGTGGCAGGACAAGTCTCTAAAGAGAGCGGTGTTGTGACTTATGCTCCTAATTTGGAATGGCAACAAATTCCTTTAAAAGAGCGTTTAGAAAAAGAATTGCATCTGCCTGTATTAGTTCTCAACGATGTACGCGCTGCAACTTGGGGCGAGTGGCTGTATGGATCTGCCAAGGGATGTAAAGACTTTGTCTGTCTCTTTATTGGAACTGGCGTAGGCAGCGGTATTGTAAGCGGCGGAAAAATGCTGGAGGGAGACAATAATGCAGCAGGAGAAATTGGACATACAACGATTGACCGTCATGGTCCACGCTGCCGTTGTGGAAATATTGGATGTCTCGAAGTGTTTGCTGGAGGCTGGTCGATAGCCGATCGCATCAGGAGGGAATTAAAAGAAGACCCTAATCTCTCTCCTAATCTTTTAGAACATGTTCATGACGACATCGATCAACTTTCAGCCAGAGATATTATCGAATTTGCAGCTAAAGGAGATCCCTATTGCCAGTCTATTGTAGCTGATCTTACAGACGCCCTAATTTGTGGCGCTGTAAATATTGCCAACACATTCAATCCCGAAAAAATCATCTTTGGAGGAGGCATTATGGAAGGATTGCCTCATTTGATCGAAGAGATTAGAAAGGGTGTTTTAGAGAGAGCACTAAAAGCGACGTCGAAACAGTTAAAACTTCTCCCTCCTACATTCGTTCATGATGCTCCTGTGATTGGCGCCGCAGCCGGTTTATTTGGCAGCCTCTCTCGTACAGAAGAGTCTGCCTCTAGGAGGTAAGTATGAAAGGTATTTGTATCGTTGGCGCTGGTCCAACAGGATTGAGCCTTGCTCTATTTTTGCATGCGCTCAAGATTCCATTTCGAATTATCGACAAGCGGACAGAGCCCTCTTCTACCTCCAAGGCCCTTGGTGTGCAGCCACGGACGCAAGAAATTTTGCAAGTGATGGGACTGATCAAAGAGTTTGAAGCAGGCGGACTGCCAGCTTTAGGCATGGAGATGTTTCTAGGAGACGAGCGACAGTTGAAACTGAGCTTCTCTAAGATTGACTCCGATTTCAAACATATCTTAATCCATGAACAGAGTCGTACAGAAGCTGTTTTTATTGAAGCTCTCCAGGCTCGTGGAGTTGCTGTCGAGCGTGATGTTGAGTTTTTAGATGCCCGCCAAGAAAATGAGCAGGTTCATGTCTCTTTACGTTTAGCCGATGGAAATGTTGTCGAAGAGACCTTTGACTATTTATGTGGATGCGATGGGCCAAAGAGTCATGTTAGGGAGGTTGCAGGCATTCCCTTCGAAGGAGTCGATGACCCAGAACGTTTTTATCTAGCCGATGTTACATTTGAAGGAGATAAGCCAAGCGAAGGCATTGCAATGGCGCAGCTCGCTGGCCAGGCGCTGACGGTCATTTTTCCCATGCCAAATCAAGTCTTTCGTCTCATTGTCAGTCAACCGGAACGCGATGTTAAAATTCTCGATAAGCAGGTTCCTGTCATTGAAGACTTCCAAACCATTTTAAACAACCGTAGCCTAGGACGTTATCGCATCGCAACCTCTTCTTGGCGCTCCTATTTCTACATCCATTATAAGTTAGCTGCTCAGTTCAGCAAAGGCCATATCTTTTTGTTAGGTGACTCTGCACATATCCACTCTCCTGCCGGTGGCCAGGGAATGAATACAGGGATTCAAGATGCCTTTAACCTCTCCTGGAAACTTGCACTGGTGATGAGAGGAGAAGCTCGGCCTGAGCTATTAGAGACCTATAATTTGGAAAGGAGAGAGGTGGCCCGACAAGTCCTAAAAACAAGCCATTTTCTCTTAGAGATGGTCTCTGTCCGCAATCCTATATTAAAGGCTTTGCGCAGTTTAGCATGGAAATGGGTTGTGCCTGTTGAAATCATGCAGCGTCATATTGCTAATAAAATTGGACAGATCGATATTCGCTATCCCACAAGTATCGATGTCGCTGCCTGTGGAAACTATGCCTCCGATCTACTCAATTCCGACCCAGATAAAGTGGGCGTCCGCATTGCCAATCTGCCTTTAGGATTAAACCAAAAAGGTGAAGAGAAACGCCTGTTCGATCTCTATCAGCCAGGAAAGTTTGTGCTGCTATTTTATATTGAAGACTCGACTCAAGAAGGCGATGTTAAAGCCTGTATTAACAATGTGTTGGGCCGCTACCCTGATATCTTTGAACTCGTTTTAGTCGTGCCACATTCAGAGATGCGTTGGGATCCCGAATCCTGGGATGGACGGCTATTTATCGATCGTGAAAAGCGATTTGCTTCTCGCTATGGATCAGGACACTCTCATCTGTTACTCATCCGGCCCGACGGCTTCTTGGCTTTTAAAGGCTCAGCCGCCGATACGGCTCAGCTGATGCACTTTTTAGAAGATCTGTTGTTAACCAAGACGGCATCCGTTAACTCTTAACAAAAAGTGAGTCGACAGCGCGACGAGTCTCTTCAAGGTTTTTATAGTGGATAGTCTGGATGCCTAGCTCCTGCGCTGCTTCGACTAAACATAGTCGATCTTCGATATAGAGAACCTCTTCTGGCCTAACTTGAAACAGATCGAGTGCTAGCTGATAGATCGCTCGGTCTGGTTTGCGCAATCCCACACTGCCTGAAACGATGAAAAGATCGATAAACTCTTTTAGATGAAAGGCTCGAATGCGATAATCTCCAAGCTCGCGTCCCTCATTGCTGATAACGGCAAAAGGCAGGGAACTCTGCTTTTTAAACTCTTTTGCCCACTCAATCGTTTCCGGAAATGGCTCTGATTGAGCAAACATAAACTCTATAAAAATTTCGTGGCTAAAGTTGCGTGGTTGATCAAAAATCACATGATCGAGATATTCATCTAAAGAGAGCCTACCCAATTCAAAGAGCGGAAAATAGAGAGTGTGACGCTCTTCCAAGTTTTTAATATCTAAGCCAAAGATCTCAGTAGCCCGCTCTCTAGACTGGTGTCCCCACCCATTTGTCATTAAGACGCCGCCAATGTCAAAGATTACGAGCTGGATTGTAGACATACTTTGCCCTTGTTGATATAAAGAAAATAAATAAGTTCTAAAGGCTATTTAAATTTTTAGTGTAATCGAAGGAGAGCAGTATGGCAACAGTAACTTTTAAAGGAAAAGAGATCCATCTCAATGGAAACCTACCTAAATCCGAGGCAAAAGCACCCGATTTTCATCTTATCAAAAGTGATTTATCCGAAGTCTCTTTAAACAATTATAACAACAAGAAAAAGGTGCTTAGTGTCTTTCCAAGCGTCGACACACCTGTCTGTGCAATGGCATTGAAAAAGTTTTATAAAGAATTAAATGATCGTGGTGACATTGTATTTCTCAACGTCTCAAAAGATCTTCCTTTCGCTCAAAATCGTTTCTGTGCTGCCGAAGGAATCAAAAACGCCGAAATGCTCTCAGCTTTCCGCAGCTCTTTTGCAAGAGATTATGGATTAGAAATCGCAGAGGGTCCTTTAGCTGGTCTCTGCGCTAGAGCTGTTTTTGTTTTAGACGAAAATAATAAAGTGATCTATTCAGAAATTGTGCCTGAAATTTCTCATGAACCCAATTATGACTCTCTATTGGCTGCTTTAAAATAGCCAATCATACTTTGAGGGCATAGGGCGGCAGGGTATTGGAAAAAGCTCCATGCATCACTGCTGCTCTCTCTCCTTGCCATCTCGTTTCATCGGCTGGAGGCGGACTGCTCTCCGCTTTATTGGTTATAACTTTAAGTAAATTTGTAATTTTTGCTGAAGAAGCGTCGGCTGATGCAGTTACACGACGTCCAATGACTTCACCACCCGATACATTTAGTTTTGTTTTCTGTGGGCCATTGGCAAACTCTAAAGAGACGCCAGAATTAAGTTTTGTCGGCTGTGTCTGCTGGCTAGGTAAAAATTCAACACTCATTTAATCCTCCTTGCTTACATTATTAAATTTTATTATTTAATAATTTATGTAATGTAAATATTTGATTTTATTTTTGTAAATCACATTAACTTGCAAAAACGTCTAAACTATAGAGGTAATTGCAAAATTAAAAAAGGGACTTCAAAATTGTTGTGTTATGAG
>CAZZJE010000187.1:0-5662 GCA_964654295.1 uncultured bacterium
CAACAGCTCCAACAAATAATCCCAATGTTGAAATTAGCTGAAAACGATAAGCGTGAATCCAAACTAAATAGAGAACACTTGTAATAAAGGCCAAAGATTCCTTGGGGTCCCAATCCCAGAATCGTCCCCAACTTTGGGCCGCCCAGACTCCGCCCAATAGCGTTCCTGCAATTAGTAGAGCCGTCCCTAAATAGAGACTTCCTAAAACAAGCTGTTCAATCGCTGATGAGCAAGGGCGGTTTTTATACATCTGCCAAAGAGCCCATTGGGCTGCAACGCCTCCCAGAAGATATGCGCCATAACTGCTGACAACCATTAAGACATGCACTGTAAGCCAATATTGAGAGTTTAATACGGGCTGTACATGGTCTAGGCGATAAGCTCCACCAGAATAGATGGCAAAGCCAAGAAGAGGAAGAGCCAAAGTGGCTGCTGCGTAGAGGCCGCTGTGGCTTTTAGACCAGAACCACCAGGCGATTCCAATTAGCGAAGCTGCCCAAGGAACAAAAAGAAGGCTTTCAGACATATTGGAAACAGGTGGACGTTCTAATAGATAGCAGCGGATGATTAGCAGCACGGTATGAAAACAAAAAGCGAGTAAAAAGGCTATTTTTGCAGCCCGCTCTTGTCCAAGCCAAGCTGAACCTGCAGCTAAAAGATAAAATAGCAAAACAGCTTCCCAAACAGGCCAGTGAGTATAGAGAGATTCTAGCTGAAATTGGATAACAGGCGGATAATAAAGCGCTCCTCGAGCTGTTTCTAGATAGGCCTTTCCAGCTAAATTTTGATATCCTTCCCATAAAAGCTTGGGCCATTGTGTCTCTTCACTGATCACAGCTGGGTGATGCGGATCTAAATTTTGCAGCCAGGTACGATAACTTGTCTGTAACTGCTGAAATAGGGCATCGGGATAGGCGCTGAGGTTGGCAAGAGGTTCTAATTTTTCAGTTGCTGGATTGTATGTGTCAAAAAGTAAGACGTGCAAAGGCAGCCATTGCCCTTTGTTTGGTGTGGCAATTAACTGAAAATAGTTGCCAAGCTTCTCCAAACGCTTTTGCAAGGGAAGCTCTTTTTCAAGCTGCTCTACAATCTCTTTGGGGGATAGACCTTGCTCTTTAAGCTGACGAACAGCTCTTTTATAGGTGCGGTGCACCTCTGTAGCTCCCGCAAAGTTTTCAAACATCCTTAAAGCTTGTAGTAGACCTAAAAAGCTGTCTAAATCAGGCCTAAAAGCTTCCAGCTGCCGCTTCATCTGATCTTTTCCAACATAAGCTCCTAAAACAAACCCCTTTTTCCACTCTTTCCAGTTTGAGGTCGATGGCAGTGCCAAGATAACAACATCTGACTGCCGAACGCCAACCCATAATCCAGGTGCTAAAGTGCTCAGCTCTATAGGAGAACCTTCTTTATCCGCTGGTTGCTTGAGTGCCTCTTCGAGGTAGAGGGCATAAATAAGCCAACAGAGTGCTTCACACTCTGGCTGCTGCAATTTCGCTTGGATCGACTCATACGAGTGCAGGGGAATGTGACGTTCTAATTGAAGTCTTCTACTTAAAGAGAGAGGGAGCTGAAAAAGAGGTTGCACGTGCAGTGCTTCGTCTCCAAAAAGATAGGCTCGCCATAACAAGCTGTCTAACGAAGGCTGCTTTGCAAAGTCGGCCGAAGTTTCACTCCATAAGAGAGAGCTTCCAAGCTGCTGCAGCTCGCGATGAAGAGGAACAAAACGTCCTTCATAAAGAACAGGAAGTGTTTCTGTTGCTTCAGATAATAAAATTGTTTCAGCAGAAATTAAGGGAGAGATCGACAAGTAAAGGAGAACAAAAATAGCTCTCAATGAGTTCATTCTAAATCCCACGTTATATGGTGAAGCGGTTGCGTAGGAATATCTAGCCGTCACGCAAAATCCAATCTTCTAAGATCATTCGATTTTTTATCAGCCCTGACTTATTAAATGCATCTTTTTTATCCAAAGACGCGAGAAAACTCGGTTCTTTAGGACCGAGTTTTCTCGCGTCTTTGGATAAAAACGGAATCAGGAAAACCTCCAGAAGGCTATTCTAGCTGGAGCAACTACTTTTCCTGGATTCCACTCGCAGCTCCTATAGCTGCTTCAGATAAATCGCGAGTTGCGGAAAAGATCTTAGAAAGACGCCAATCAATCCAAATTCCGGACGATGAGATCGCTGAAGTTGCAGCTACAGTAGCAGCCCAACTACAATCGACGCTTCCGACTGTACGGCTGCAAAGTTAGAAGCAAAACGGTACCTATTGAGATAAAGAAGGCTCCAGGATATGTCAACCACCAGCGCACCGGATCTCTGTTCACAACAAGATGAACTTTTCTTGGAGCGATCTCTTGCGCTGGTGCTAAGCCTGAAAGATAGAAGCGATAGCCTTTGGCTGCTTCATGCACTTGGTTCATGCTAAGCCAAGCCTCTTCTACATCTCCAGTTTCTCGATCGGTGACTTCAATTTTGCTTTCATAGCTTAACGTCTGTGTTGACTGCGGATGTACCACTTGTTTGGCATCTAATAGGCGAATGTGATAGGGAAGCTCCTCTTTCATCCACTCTAAATGCACACGATATTCGCCTCCCAATATAGGTTGCTTAAAGAGATGCCCATTGGGATCAAACCCCAAAGCTACCTGCTCAACATGCTTGCCTTTTTTAAATAAGAGGGAAACGAGGGGTCGATTATCCTCTAACTTAACACTGGCTGGAAAGGTGCGATAATGGGTTGATAGAGAGGTTTCTAGTTTTAAAAGAGGATTAGAAACAACTTCTGCTAGCTCACTACGCTCTACTCCTAAGCTCTCCATCCAAGCAGGAGGCAAAAGAGAATCAACTAAATCTAGTAGCTCTTGCCTCTCTTTCGCAACTTCCTGTTTTGTCAAGGAGCTTACGTGCTGCTTAATCTTTTCCATGAGTGGATTTTCATCAGGTAATAGGCTCAGTGCCTGACGCTGCTGTGCTGCTGGAATAGGCTTTAAAAAGTCGGAAAGGTCGTGCTGCAGCAACAGTGCAATCTGCCACTGTTGCAAAAAATCTTGAATATTCTCCTGATCACTTAGTTGCAAAAGATGATGCCAACCAAAATCATGCAGCCGCAGGTAGGCTGTTAGACGTGCGACAGAACTTATCGCTTGATCTCCTTCGACTGCTGGCAAATAGGACCCACAGGCGGCGATCTGTTCGGCTAAGAGGCGTCGACACTCCAGTTCATCATATCCTGTTTTAAAATGCTCCTCTAGCTCTGCTACTAATGGCCAATTTTTATCAGACAACCGCTCGAGCGTTTTTTTAGAGGTGGAAGTCGACTCGAGATCTTTAAAAATTTGGCAAATCCAATCACACGCTCTCATAAGTGCTGGATCTTCCTTTGACCAGTCAACGGAATCTAAGGTGCTTTTTAACTCTTCTGAAAAAGCAAGGTCATCCGTTACCACCCAGGAGCCACTGTTTTCCCAATGCGCCATCAACTCAATAAAGAGAGAGCTGAAATCTCTCTTTGCTTTAAAAGCGGCTTTTTTAAGCAGTTCTAAAGGAGGGAGTAGCTCCATCTTCTGACTTAAAGCAGCTTTTATATAGTTTAAACGATGGTAGAGTAGCGCTTGCCTGCGTGCTTTACCGTCAGCATATCTATTTTTTAACGGAATCTCAGCTTGAACTCCATATCCCCCAAAGCCACGTTCGAATAGTAGCAGCGTGCCGAGCTGGTCTCTGGGGAATTGTTTGGCAAAGAGCTCTCCATCTTGGCTGATCGCAATGAGATGAAGTGTTCCCTGAAGGTCTTCCAGAAAGGCTAGCGTGGGCGGAAGCTTCAGACTAATCTTATAGGCGGGGGATTGCCAGCTCTCCTTCTGTTTGCTTAACAAAGCTTCTGGGCCATAAAGAGAGAGATGGGTCCACGAGCTGTCTTCTAGGCTGTGCAATTCAATGGCTGCTGCCTGGATTCCCTGTTCGAGAGGGTAGCTGATGGCGGAAGTTAGCTTAAAACTCTTTTTTCCAAGAGTGAATGGTTCTTTCAAAAGTTCATCCATTTTACCGCTTAGCATGGGTTGATCTGTCTCTCTATCAGAAATTGATAAGTTAGAGATCTTGTGGAGCAGCTCTTGAATATCTTTTTCAACATCGACACTTTTCCACGCATAGACCTGCCAGGCTGGTAAAAAGGGGCTCTGGCGAATTGTTCCAATGATCTCCTCTCCCTTGAGTTCCATCGGTGCGCTACCTGCAACCCAGAGTCGATCTCCTTTGATCCAGCTCTCTGTTGTTGCGATCGCATGCGGCCAATAACGTAAAAGATGAACCTCTAGTTCGGGAGCAAAAGCGTCTGCGACCTTAATAAGCGGATTAAGTCTTCCAAAAAGGTCTCGCTCTATAGGATAATAGCTATTTTCTGGCTCTTGTCCTATCTGATAGGGTCGCTTTTCGATGCGTAAAGCTAGAGTGTCGTTTAATGCCAGAAGATGGCTGCCTGTGCCTTCAACTAGATGTATAGTCCCTTGTACTCCGAAAAATTGTTTGATTAAAACACCTCCTACGACCATTAACAGTCCTAAATGCGCGAGTAAAAAAGGAATGTGTTTAAGCCGAAATGGCCAGCGCTTTGTTGCAGAAAATAGAATGTTGCAGAAAAGTAGCAGAAGTAATCCGGCAAAGAGGGGGCTTTGGTAGATCCACCTTGCCGCTTGTCGATGAGAATCTGTTGCCGATTCAATCCATGTGCCAATGGCAATAGAAACGGCTAATGAAACCATTAAAAAGATTGCCACATAGATGCTTCCAATGATCTGATAGAGACGGTAAATCAACATGAATTAAGGGGGTTGCGGAAGTTCATCTAGGAGAGCAAAGGTGCGAGCAGATCTTTCAATTTTCTCTTTTTCTCTAGCTAATAGCGAGGGGGAACCGACGATCTTGATTGTAAAATCGGCATGTAGTTGGCGAGTGAAAGAGTGCTTTTCAGGTGTGTCAAGGAGCTCTAAAGCTGTATAAAATTGAGGTGCCAATTGCATCGTCCAGGCCATCATTGCTAAGGGCTTTCTCTGCTTGATGCCTTCTGCTTGTAAAAGCAAACCAACAAAACCTCCAAAAGCTTGTGGTTTTACTTGAACAGTCGATAAGTTCATCTCATCAATCTGCTGCTTCCAGCGCGCAATTTGTGCTTCAGGAGGAATGCGCTCGTCAAGGGTGTCTATAGGGAAATTATGAATTGTAAGATCTACCTGCTCTCCATCCAATTGCAGCTGATAGTGAGCAATAGGTTCTCGACTATCTGCAGCTGCTGGCTCGCCAGAGTCAACTCTTTTCCAATTTTCAGGTGGCATAAAGCGATAGAGTTGAAACGCGGAGTTCGGCAATTCTACTCGGCTCCAAATAATTTCATAGAGTGTCGACGACGGTTTTTTCTCACAACTAACAGCCATAGATATGGTTAAACCGATAAGAGCAAGCTGTCGCCATGGCAACGCAACTATTGTCATGTTTGTTGTGGACGAGGCGGTGCTGTTAAGGTTTGTGCGAGTTGTTGCAGGGCTATGAGAGCCTCTTGTCTGGTCGAAAAGATATGGATGACTCGGGACATTTGCAAGATATTGAGAATGGCCTGTACGTTAGCTGTCGGCTCTGCCAGCATAATCTCGCCACCTAAACTGCGG
>CAZZJE010000188.1:0-5654 GCA_964654295.1 uncultured bacterium
CGCCTCGACAAGTCGAGGCGAGCAAAAAAGCGGCGACAAGTCGCCGCACTCCAGATTTTTAAGTTAGCGAACGGGACAAGCACCTGTCGCGCAGCTATCCTGCAGCTCTTCGTCACGCATTTCGATGCCATCATAATCGATGTCGCGAAGGCCTGCTACATACTCTTCAAAACGCTCTTTGGTTGTCACCTCTTGCGGCAAGTAGGCGTAGCCAAGATCTTCCGCATTTTTTGTCGGGTCATTGCGGAAGAGGAAGGAGACGCCCACATAGGAGTCCCAATTTTCCATCAACCAATCGACAATCGCAGGAACTTCGGAAGCATCGTAAGAGATCGTATTGGAAACATTTTGTTCCGACCAAGTCTCTTGTAAGAGGCGATAGCGCTCTAGCTGGTCTACAGCTGATTCTGTATTAACCTCTACCTGATCAACCACCCCATTTTTACGCTTAACTGAAGTGTGGGTAAACGGCACGGTGTCAAATTTGACTGGAAATTTGACCAATACGGACTCGCCTTCAAACGGCTTATCCATGATTGTGTAGCCAGCTTGACGGAAGCGTGTGACTAAAGGATCATGTTTAGAGTAGGTGATCCAGTTGAAGATATACTTTCCAAGTGGCATATGGACACCCTCTGGAACTTCACCCCAAGTTTCCGTTCCCATAATTTTGCTGATCGTCCCGCTCGGTTTAATGCAGGTGACGTTTTTGGGAAGAGGGGAATTGAGTTCATTCGCCATGCTATAAGCAGCGCTGACAGTGATGTTACGCATGCGCTTAAAGTCATAAGCCTTTAGATCGGGGCGAGCACGTACACCGGTTAAGCCGACACCGCAGAGGTGTAAGAATGCGTTATTGAGATGCCACGCCTCCTGCAGGATTTCGTCGCGCAGGTCGACCATTGTTTGGCGGTAGTTCATGCGTGCAGCTAAGCAGAGAGCACGCTCGAGCCCGACTTTATCGCCTTTAAAAGCGAGAACATTGACTTCAGTCAAGTTACAGAAGCTTTTATTACCTAACAAGATTTCGACGCATGGATTGCAGCCTTTGAACCAGGGAGCACGGCGCTCTGCTTCAGCAGCATTGATAAAGCCGGGTTCAGATCCACCCGATTCAATCATCAATTCAAAAATGCGCTCCATCTCGGTGCGAGTTGGTTTGTTATAGAAGAGCAGACTGTTATTGGATTGCTGGCGATGCGCTTTACCATGGACCCACCACTCTTTCTTAGCGAGAGCAAACTCCTCCCACTCGGGCTGGCCATATTCAAACAGAGCAATTTGAGCAGAGCGGCGGCTGGAGAGGATCGTTCCTAGCCAGTTAACGATATCGAGGATGTCGATACGGGAGAGAAGCTGGTCGGCCCTGTCGGATAGGATTTGAGCGATTGCTCTAAAAGCCTTTGCTATCTGCTCATCTCCGGAAGAGATCCAGCCGTAGCCTTTTAAACGCGTTCCGGCAGGGCGGATTTCAGAGAAATCGAGGATTAATGTTTTAGCAGGGAATTTACCAGCGACTAACTTACCAATTGCTTTAGCCCATGCGATTGCTGAGTCGCCAACTTTAATTGTCCACTCTTGAGTATCGGGGTTATAGTGTTCGAGATTATGTTCACAGCCACCATGAGAGTTCCTTTGGGAGCGGATGATCCGAATCTCTTGAAGGGGACGGCGAAAGCCGTTGAGCGTTCCTGTGATGGGACGAAAGCCGACGCCACAGCCTTGGAGAAGAAGCCATAATACGTCTACTAGGTCATAAACTGTCTCTACATGAGTATAGGAGCAGTTAAACATGCAAGATTCGCGTTTACGGCTAAGTTCGGTTCCACCAAGCCATAGGGTGCGTCCGGCTGGAGCGAGATACCGACCGTAGATCAGGTTGCGCAGTTCGTCTAGCTCTCGCTCCTCTTTTTCATTGAGAGAACGACCACCAAGAGCACGTTCCCATAACCAGCGTTGGTGTTGGATGACACGATCGACAACCTGACTCCAGCTTTCAAGCAGAGTCTCTCCCTCACGAATGGGCCGATGATATGTACGCAGGGCTGTCGCCATTGCGCGTGCTGTTGGTTTTGTCATAGCCTTCTCCCCTCAATTTCTCTCATCTATTTTGTCCATTTCCCTTCTGATCGCAGAGCGAGCACTTTAGCTCCCTAGATACAAGATGTAGTAGGAATCAGCTTTGCCAGACACAAGGGATAGTATGAATGGACGCACATGATATCTTGTTTCTAAGGTTAAAAGTCAAGCAGCAGAAGCATCCAAATTGGGATTTGGATGCCATCTAAAAGGGAATCAATCACCTAAGATCAGGAAAAAAGTTAGTGAAGCAGCGAAAGCAGAGTAGAAAGGGTAGGATCTTTAAGGTTAAAGGGTTGATCTAAAGGATATTGGGCACGACTTTTTAACAGCTGTTGCACCTGCTGTTCTAAAGATTCGCGGTCGCGGAACTCACAAAAGTCCGCACACAGGGTTAAAAGATCTTGAAAATCCTCTTCTGTTTTTAGAAGAGGGAGGGTCTCTTCGACCAGATCTAAAAATTCACGATCCTCCCCTTCTCGGATCAGAAAATGAAGAAGCTCTAAGTTGAAAGCGAGATCTTTTTCATCGTAAGCATATTGCAACACTTGACGAGTCAGATGTCTAGCACCTTGCTCGTCAGATTGAGCAATGAGACGCGCTCTTAGGAAGTCAAACCATTTGACATCTTCGACATAATCTCCAAAGGCATCGAGAAGTTCACTGGCGTAGTGGAAATTATGCTGGTCAAGCTGATCTGTAATGTATTCATAGAGAAAGCTTTCTAAATCATTCGCACAGGCAGCGCTGATCTCACTGAAGAGCTCAACAGGATCTTCGCCTTCATCCGCCTCCTCTTCTAAGACCACCTGAAGCTGCGCAAGGGCATCTTGCAGATGCTCAGGGTCTTCTAAAAGGCCTTGGTCATATAAGTAGATCTGATGGTCGAGTTCATCACAGAAAATCGAGAGGCAGAGCTTTTCGGGAAGTAGACGACGCCAGAGCTCAAAGACGACCAGATAGACAGCGTCCCAGATCTTCTGATCTACTCGATCAGAAACGAGCGCTTCGGTCAACTCTTCTGGCCCTTCATAATCTTGGGCCATCTCTACAAAATGCGGTTGATCGAGAAAAACTTGTCGCTTTTCTAGCCGCTTAAATAGCTCTTCCAAAGGCAATTGGCGGTAGTCTTCAACTTCCCACCCTTGAACGCTCTGATCATGATTGTTTAACCACTTCATTCTCAAAGCATTATATAATGCGCGTCTCTCTCCGTGCATATGTTTAGCCACTCTCCCAAACTGTTGTCAAATTACCTAGGATACTCAAAGGCGAATAGAATTGCTACAAGTTTTTAAACTTTTTCTTACTCAAAACTAACTTTTTTATAAATCTTTTAAAATCACAATTATATTATTATTATAATATAATGTTAATTAGTTTAATAATGCATTAGTGGGTGTTGGTATATGAGTTCAAATTCAATTGGTCCAAAAATCAAGGGAACAGGCGATTTTCATCCAACGACTGACAATGAACAACCGCCTAAAAAACCAAATTTAAGTGGAAAAGTGGTTACCTATTTAAAGCATAATTTTGGATTAATCCAAGATGTTAAAGAAAATAATGTTCAAGAGAAGCTACAAACTGCTCGAATTTTTGTTAACAATAGATATGAAAGTTTAAAAAATGATCATAACATTAGCGTTGTGAAAGAAAACTTACAAGATTTAAAAAAAATGAAAAAAGGAATCTCTCATATAAAAGGTAATAGATTTCTAAACACGTTTGCATCCATTCTTGGCAAAAAAGAAAATAAAGAAGAGTTGCAAATAAAAAAAGAATTATTTCAGCTAGAAAATAGCTTAAACAAGCAAATTAAAAATCTTGAAAAAACCATCAAAGAAACAGCAAAACAGCAAAAACGTTTTAATAATTATCAAGCCATCTTTCAAAAATATCTCAAAAATTCAGATTTTAATTTATTACAAGTTAAAAAGATAAGCAATAGTCCCATTTTTCAAAAAATTGTAACAAATAGTAATGAAGCACTTAAACAAGGTCGAAATTCGGTCGATGTTCTTTTAGAAGCGAGAAGCCTGGTTGAGAAAGATCTTCTTAACATTTTAAATGAATCTAAGATAGATCTCGGGGCAGATACATCATCGGCAATAGCTTTAGCGATGATGAGTCATATAAAATTGAGTGCAGCTGATCTGAGTAAGCTAGAAAATTTGAATAAGTTAAAAAACCATTATGAAACCAAGTATTACAAGGAAGCAATAAAAAACGGATCTAGCGAAGACGACGCGCAAGATGAAGCAGATCAAAAGGCAGGAAAAGTGCATTTGCAATTAACTAGATTTACTGATGCAATAAGTTTCGTTATAGGCTTCGATCCTGTGAATGAAGAAAAGGAAGCTTTGAAAAAGAATAAGAAAGTATTACGTTCTGCTAAAAAAGAAGTTAAGCCTTTTCAATCCGGACAAGCCAATCTAATAAAAAGCCTCAGTGGAAAAAAAACGGATGCAAATGAACTTTTTATGCAATCAGCTGCTCAAAATTCTTTTTTAACAAAACTTATAGAAACAGCAGACGAAAATATTGAGCGAGGACACGACCCCTATCATGAACTTGATCATATTCTTAAAACAGCAATAGACAATCCCAAGAAGTTTTCTAAAAATAGCTTAAGTAAGGAAGAGCAAGATGCTCTTGCTATTGTAGCTTTAGCAAATTTAAATTGGGGTGTAAATGGTGTGTTAAGCTTGAAAGCTCATGAAAAATCTATAAGAAAAATGGCTTTATCAGAAGAAAATGCACAATCAAGAGAGTTAAATGACCCAAAATTTAACAGGATAAATAAAGCATACAATTTTCTTTTTCATTATGGTCCAGTCGAACAAGAAAAAAAATTTTTAAAAACTGATTCTAAACAAATGGAAGCCTTCCAAGTTGAAGCCCTGTCTATTGAGAGCGGACAACAAAAATTATTGAAAAACTTAAAGGAAACAAAAGAGACTGTTGAGATGCAAGAGGCTGACAAAAATCTTTTTTTAAAAGATCTTATCCGTGAAGCCAACGAGAATATTGCTCAAGGTCACGATCCGTATGATGAACTTGATCACTTGATTAGAAAAGTAGGATCTAACCCAACAAAATTCTCTAAAGAAATGATAGGAGCCGATGACCTTCTAACGATTAGTATTGTAGCTTTTGCCTATTTGAATTGGGGTGAAAGCGGTGTTTTGAGCATCCATGCCCATGAAAATGATTTAACAAACAGGGAGGTGAATACAGGAGAGCAGGCTTATCAAATGGCGACGATACAGATTATTACAACGGTCGTTCAAAATTATACGGCTTCTCCAACTTAGAGCTTGATTGTTTGCTCAAGAAGCATTAAGTCTCTCTAATTACTTGTAAACAGCAACTTCAGACATCAATGATTAAGATGATCTTTGTTGAGGTCGTCTAGTTTATCTATAAACCGCTTATCGTTATATTTTTAATATCTTTTTAATCGTTAATTATTTGTTTAATACAAGAACGTAATTTTTAAATCAAAAAAATTATAACGATGAACCTATCTCACTAATGGAAATTTTATTTTGTAGTGTGTAAAATCCATCTCC
>CAZZJE010000189.1:0-5645 GCA_964654295.1 uncultured bacterium
AAATGACACTGTTTAAACAGTTTAATCGTTTATCTTCGTGTCTTTAAGACTTTGTGCCTCCGTGTTGAATCAATAAAAGCAACTTTTTGTTAGGTAACTGAACGATTACGAAACTCTTTTTTAGAATATTGGACCTTAATTTTGTTGCTGAACATTTACAAAAGCTGTTCTAAGAAGACTTTAACGTTGCCTTAATTTGCTGCTTACGCTTGTTCCATAGGGCTTCGGCTTCGAATAGGTCAACGTCGGCAGAAAGAAGGGTGCATTCGGCATAAGAGAAAGGATTATGAGGTAAACGCTCTTTCCAATCGGCTTTGCCATCCCGATTTTGATTGGTATAAAGGCGATAATTTTGTTGAGGATGTGTTAAACACAGATCGGCACAACAGCCTTCGGGAGGCAGCCGCAGATGGCCAGCCTCACATACTTTATAATTGATCACACCTTGGCCATCAATTTCCTGTGCTGTGACATCTACAGCAATACTATCGTGTAAGCTGGCACGGTTAGCTGTAACTCCAATGAGTAGTGAGTGTTGCAAGTCGGCTTCTCGAATAGAAGACTCGAGCTTTAAGACCTGTTTATCGGTATCAAAGGCTTCGGGGGGGATAGAGAAGAAAGTGCGTAAGGCATTAGATTCTTCATTCTGCTCTATTAGTTGCATTAAGGTGCTGTAATAGCGGGAGAGTGTTCCAAAGTCCCACCAGTGCGGCTTATTGCCTAAATCGTTGATACCAATAAGGGCAGAGGCGCCATGAGCACTTGTAAAAGCTTGCTTAAACTTTTGCATTCGCTCATATAACTTGAGTTGTTCATCGCCTTTACTTTTGGGTTGCGATGTCAACTGGATGTAATGATCGCGGCAGAGAGTCAATGGCATCCAAAAATGTTGTTCGCAGTCATATCTATTTTTTTGAAGGAGCAAATCTTCGGCAAATTCTTCTAAAAGAGCTTCTATCATTGCTAGCGAAAGTGAAAAAGATCCAAAGCTGACTCCTACTCCACCATCCGCCTTTACTTTACGGCTTTTAAGCAGCTCTTCAAATATCTCGTAACTAATTTTTTCTAAGGATTGTGCATTGCCAATTCCATCGCGCAACAGCACTCCATAAGAATTCAATCCTCGCGATTGCCAAGCGGCAGCATCAGGCGTCTCACCCATGCTAGCAGCAATCATAATATGATGGTGATTAACCTCTTTATAGTCATCTTGAGGCAAACAGATCTGATCCCCCCAAAAAACAGAGAGACGCTTTTTTCTAAAAGGAGCATAGAGCGAAAGATGACGGATAACAGCTTCTAATAGAGTTAACAGACGTTTAGACCCATCCGCTGATTGAACAACTTCTGGCATTTTCAGTGCCGATTTATTGTTGTAATCGACGACAGAGAGAGGGGCAATGCGTTTGCCTTGACCGGCAGCATGGACAATGGCGATAGCGGCTCCCTGGCGTTGCAGGTCGAGGAGGTCAGCTCCCCAATATCTGCGGGAGTGATTTCGCGCTTGTTGATAGGCGTAGAGGCTTCCTAAACCGCTGCCTGCGCCATCAGGCCACTTCTCCACAACAACCGCTAAGTAGGAGTCTGTTGGAATCAATTTACCCCGCTGAGCTTCTAAACAAGCTTCCCAAAAGCGGGCTTGATGACGGTTATTCACCGTAACAATTAATACATCAAAACCCTGATCAAGTTGATTCATGCCATCCTCGCTACCGTTAAAAATTCATTTAACTCGAGGCAGGGGCTTTCAGTCAAGCTTGTTTAAGCTGCAGATGCTCTTTGATTTTGTATATGAGGTTTTCTTGTAGTGCGCAGTAGGCGCGTCGAATTCCATTAAGCAGGGAGCGAGGAGTCGAACAGCCATGGCATTTAATTACAAGACGTTCAACCCCACAGAGGAGAGCTCCTGGGGATTCGACTGAGTTAAAGCGATCGTGCAGCTCCTCTAATGGCTGAGGAAAACGCTTTTCAAAAGAGGCTAAAGAGTGAAAAACTTGGCGGAAAATGCAAGAAGCAGCACCTTCGGCAGCTTTAAGAAAAATATTTCCAGAAAAGCCGTCGGTTACAACAACATCAACTAGACCTCGAAAAACTTCGTGCGGCTCCACATTGCCGATAAATTGGAGGGGAGAAGATAAATTCTGTTCTAAAAGTGAAAAGGTAGAGCGGCGATGCTCTCCGCCTTTACCCGTCTCTTTTCCAATATTTAATAAACCAATTTTAAGGGGAGAGTGTTCCAAAGCAATGGCCATTTGAAAAGAGGCGCCGATATGGGCAAACTGCAATAGGTGCTCAGGTCGTGTGGCTAAGTTTCCTCCAACATCGAGCAGGGCAACGGGCCTCGCTTCGGTGGGTAGACTTGCTAGCAGAGCGGGCCGGGAAACTCCAGGAAGGAGAGGTAAAAAGAGAGCGGCACCAGCAACTAAAGCGCCTGTATTGGCAACGGAAATGAGGGCGTGTAATTTCTGCAGCTTTAATAATTCAAAAGCAAGATGCATGGTTGACGCGCGCTTACGTCTCAGAGCCCATAGGGGATCATCCTCCATAGAAATAGACTCTTGGGCAGTCACCAACTCCACTTGAGCAGTGTAGGAGGGATGGCCAAAGGGAATGTAGCGCTGTTCAATCTGCTCAGCAACTTCAGGAGTCACTAAAGCTGTCAAAATGACGGAAGAAGGAAGCTCTTGAGCTGCAAAGAGAAGAGCTTGGAACAGCTCTGTGGGAGGAACGTCGCCTCCCATCAGATCGATTCCGATGCGCAAAGGATAGCCTTAACGCTTAGTTTTTAACTGTAACGACTTGACGGCCATCATAAAAGCCGCAAGATTCGCACAGAGTGTGGACTAAGCGCGGGCTATTGCAGTTTGGGCACTGGTCGTAGTTTTTGGGTTTTTTTGCGTGGTGGGCACGCTTGCTATTTTTACGAGCATTAGAATGGCGATTACGTGGGACGGCCATGGGAATAACTCCTTACATCAATACTGAGGGGTTTAAGCGTGCTAAAGGTCGGCAAAAGGATGATAAGTCGATTCTTCCGCATCTTTAGAACGGTTTTTTTTCTTTGTTTCTGTCTCTTCTTTGAAGTAACGCTTTAGGGCTTTTCGCTCTGGGCAGCCCTTTTCACTACACTCAACAAAAGAGGGGACTTCTAATAAAACAACTTCACGCAATAACTCGCGAAAGTCAAAGATTCCACCGCGAACCTCTTCCATTGGAATAGTTTGGTAGTTGTTGCGGATCGTGATCCCGACACGTACAGGTTGATTGCAAATCCGACAAGGCATTTCAGCTGTTGTATGGACCTGTGTTAAATGCAACACAAGCTCATTTTCAGTTACATAAGCTTCAGCTTCTAAATCTACAGGAGCAACAAACTTCAGTTCTGGCTCGTCGACTTCTAAAAAATCGGGTTCAAAACTTTCGCTTATCGTCTCTGTATGACCGTGACGAAGCTGTTCTACAAAAATGCGAAAACGATCGTCTCGCTTCATCAGCGATGCCTGTTCGGTTAGATGTTTATAATCATTAGCTATTTTAGCCATGAGAATGATTACAAACAAGGAGAACTGCCTCTTTTTACTGGAAAAGATCAAAAGAGTTGTCTTACCATATCTATTGTGTGATCTGTCGTTACTGAGCCTAAACATGCGCTCTTCCGCTGCACTTTTGAGTTACACCCCACCGCTCCCTGCATATAAAGTGTCCGTTATGCGGTGGAATGCCTTCAAGGATTGAGACATGAGTGAACGCATCCAAAATGAGATTTTGTTAAATGTGGAGTCTAAAGAGATCCGCTATGCGCATCTGCGCCATGGACTCCTCTACGATTTAATTATTGAACGTAAACGCGAACGCCAGCTGACCGGTAATATCTACCGAGGCCGCGTGACCAATATTTTACATAACATTCAGTCGGCCTTCATTGATATTAATGAGGGAGAAAACGGCTTTATCCACATCTCTGATATTTTAGAGAACACGCGTAAGTTTGAGCAACTGTTCGACATGGACTTTGACTTAGACTACGACTCAGCTAAGATCACGGAGAAGGCACGGCAGCCTTGCGACATTGAGCAGCTGCTGAAACCTGATCAGCCGGTTCTGGTTCAGGTTGTCAAAGAGCCGATGGGAACAAAGGGCGCTCGATTAACCTCGAATATTTCGATTGCAGGACGTTATCTCGTTCTGCTGCCAAACTCCTCGCACCGCGGCGTTTCAAGAAAGATTGAAGATCGTGCGGCTAGAGAGCGGCTAAAGAAAATTATTCGAGCCTTTGAGATGCCTCAGCAGATGGGGCTCATTTGTCGTACGGCAAGTGGAATGGCCACAGCCGAAATGTTAATTGATGAAGCAAACGACCTCTTGCAGGTTTGGCAATCAATTATGGAGAACTTCCAAAACTCTAGCGAGCCGACAATGCTCTATGCAGAGTCCGATCTCATTAAACGGGCTGTACTGACAGCTGTCGACAAGAAATTTGATCGGTTGCTTCTTGACGACTACCAAACCTATCAAACATGTAAGCGTCTCTATGAACGGTATGGATGCGAGCATCCTTTAAGAATCGAATATTATCGTGATAAGACGCCGATGTTTGAGCGCTTTAACGTTGAAAAAGAGATTGAGAAGTCATTGCGGCGCAAAATATGGTTAGCAAGTGGTGGCTATCTCTATTTTGACCGTACAGAAGCGATGTATACAATTGACGTTAACTCGGGTCGAAGCAGCAATGACCAGAGTGATGTGGAGGAGTCGCTTGTTCGAATCAACATGGAGGCAGCGGAAGAGATTGCGCGTCAGCTTAGGCTTCGAAATATTGGAGGCTTAATCATCTGTGACTTTATCGATATGCGCTATCGACGCAATCAGCGTCGCGTTTTGGATAAGTTAAAAGAGTGTATGAAAGAGGATTCGGCTAAATGTACAATCTTAGGCATGAGTGAATTTGGCTTGGTTGAAATGACTCGTCAGCGCAGCCGAGCCTCTCTTGCACAAACGCTTTTTACCGCTTGTCCCTACTGTAATGGGACAGGGTTGATTAAAACGCATGAGAGTGTATCGATTGAAGTGGAGCGTCAACTCAAAAAAATTATTCAAAATCAGCAGCAGTTTGCTATTCGGCTCGTTGTTCACCCAGAGCTCGATCGCTATTTGCAGGTGGTTGATAAGGAGCATTTGTTAAAAGTTGCTGAAGGATACAATGCAAAATTAGAATTTATAGCCGACGACCAGCTCCATTTAAATGATTTCCATTTCCTATCGACCATTACCAATAAAAAAATAGAGGTTTAACCGCAGGAAATCAGATGGATTATCTCGTGACTTTAAAAGAGGCCTGTTCGCAAGGAATTGTGCCGGAAAAGCAGATGCTGATGCTGCGTAACTTTTGCAAAACCTATTTAGATGGGGCTGTAAGCAATGGGTGGAGTAGGGAGAAAAGCCGAGTTTTGTTAGAGCAATTCTTAGAGCTTATTATTCAGCAAGTAAAAGAGCCTTATCAGTTTGAATCTTTTCACCGAGGAGTGAAAGAGCCATTTAACTACTATCAGTTTGGAATCGAGCTTATCCGTCCGCTCATTAAATTAGATCAGACAGGGTTGCTGGGCGAACAGGTTGTACAGCAGATAGAGCGTCAGCTGGCTCAA
>CAZZJE010000190.1:0-5622 GCA_964654295.1 uncultured bacterium
AAACCTTAGAATGAGTCGTGCAATATAGTTTTTTACTACCGACTGAACGCTCACGTCCTGTGATTTAATCTTTTTCTGGTATCCCAACATCTCGACAAGTCGAGATGAGCAAAAAGCGGCGACAAGTCGCCGCACTCCAAATTCGTTAGCTTGACGCGTATGCAACAAGTCACTACGTTAACTTAATGCCACACAAGCGGTGTCTGTCTGACCCCAATACGCTGCTCTAAGTTGCGCTCGGCAATCGCATCAGCAATATAATTCGTCGGTAAGTTGCGTCTGTTTGACTCTTCGAAAATTTCAATCAACACAGCAAACAGATGATCCACTTTCGCACGGGCCGCCTTGGAGTGATAACCTGTCGGATCAAACTCCGACGCGGCATTTAAAATTCCACCTGCATTAATCACATAGTCAGGTGCATATAAAATCTGGCGCCGCTGCAATAACTCTCCCATCACAGGATCGCTTAACTGATTGTTCGCTCCACCAGCAACTGCCAGACAGCGTAAATCGGGAATCGAAAAGGGGTTTAAAATTCCAGCAAGAGCACAAGGAGCAAAGATATCACAAGAAACCTGATGAATCTCTTCCGGAGAAACAACTTCTGCTTCATAAACACGGTTGAAATATTCTGTGCGCTCTTTGTTAATATCAGCCACAATCAGGTCGGCACCTTCCCAAAAAAGATTCTGCGCCAGCTTGCCGCCAACGTTCCCCAATCCCTGAACAGCAATGCGTTTGCCTTTCAGCTCCGTCGATCCCCATAGTGTGCTTGCGACAGCTCGGATGCCTACTAAAACTCCATGGGCGGTAAAGGGGCTTGGATCGCCGCTGCTGCTCGAGGTTGGTAGCGCAGCGACATAACGAGTGCCTTTGTGAATATGGACCATGTCATAGAGGTTGGTGCCAACATCTTCAGCTGCAATATAGCGGCCACCCAGCGAGTTGACCACTTCCCCAAAGCGCTCTAAAAACTCCGGAGTCTTAAGCTTTGCCGGATCTCCAATGATCACAGCTTTGCCTCCACCCAAACCAGTATGCGCAATTGAAGATTTGTAGGTCATCGCCTTGGCTAAACGTAAGACGTCAAGGAGCGCCTCTTCATCGCTCGTATAAGGATAAAAGCGGACGCCACCTAGAGAGGGACCCAAAGCAGTGTTGTGGATGGCAATGAAGCAGTGCAGCCCGACGCTCGGATCTTTGGCTTCGATGACCTGCTCGTAACCTTCAATGAATAAATCTTCTATAGTAAGCATCGCGTCTGTCGTCCTTGAAAATGTCATATCGTTACAAAATCCATTGTTCTTATCTAGGTTATATCTAAAAGGCGAAATATCAAAAAATGCCTTGATTATAATTGAGTTACAGGATAATGTATAAGGTATTGTTAGGTCAAAGTAATTTAAATTTAAGACCCCTTTAGAGGTTTGGAATGGCCCACGCCGTCATCACAGAAGAGACAAAACAGGCTCTTAAAAAGTTTTTGCGAGAAAATCGCAATGCAGAACTGGTCAACACCTATCTCTGTTTTGTCCAGAGTAAATTTAAACTCCAGCCGGTCTTATTTCCAAAGGAAAAGACGATCTATCAGAGTGCTGAAGATCTCGTCCGCCGAGTGGAACAAGAGGATAAGCTGTGGCATGAGACGGAGATCAAGATTACGTTTAGCGATCAGAGCGTAAATGATGAGACCACCAAAATCTACATCTGCCCTTTTACAGGGAAAGTTTTTGGAGACAACACGCACCCAAATCCTCAAGATGCAATCTATGAGTGGGTTTCAAAATGTCCCGAAAATACAGAACGGATGGGTGGCTTACGCGTCAAGCGCTTTTTCGTCTCCGAAGATCCTGAAGTCATCAAAAGCTATGCCGCCAAGAATAAGCCGCGCGAGCCGATTGTTAAAGTGGTCTACTCCTCTGTTTTGAGTGGAAAGCTCTTTAGCACGAAAGAGGCAGTGATCAATGACTTCAAAAAGAACTATTTGAAGCCTTTGTCACTGATTGAAGTGCAAAGCCAAAATCGATACCAGATTGAAACAAGCTTTTTGCAATTTATCCAAGAGCAGCTGACTGAAGAGAAGATCGCCTCTTTTGTCGAGTCTCTATCTGAAGATGAAGAGTTTCAACCCTATATCGAGCAGTGGGTAGAATAGGTGTGCATGTGGGCCCCCGAAGAGTATGAAGAGCTAAGCTGTGAATCTTCGGATGAACTGATCGAAGTGGGCAGGCGCCTAGCAGCCAGTTGTCAAAAAGGCACAATCATCTGTCTCTTTGGCGACTTAGGAGCAGGCAAAACAACCTTTGTCAAAGGAATAGCCGAAGGGCTTCGGGTCGCCCATGCCGACCAGGTTCAAAGCCCTACTTTTACCTACCTTCATGTATACGAAGGGGCTCTGCCTCTCTACCATTTCGATCTCTATCGTCTCCATAACTCTGAAGAGTTTTTAGCTATGGGGTTTGATGAATATCTCTTCGGGGCAGGCGTCTCTTGTATCGAATGGTCAGAACGGATTGCCGACCTTTTACCTAATAAAAGAATCGAGATTGTGATGAGTGTTCCCCATGCCACTAAACGCCACCTTTCGATTCGCTATGTGACTTATGATTGATAAAGAGACCTTTTTTCATCCTACATTTATTAAAACGGCAACTCGTTCGGAAGAGTATCCTATCATACGAGACCTTCATGGAAATTTGCTGCCTGAGATCGCCGTTGTTGGGCGTTCGAATGTGGGAAAGTCGACGCTGATTAATCACCTTTTTCAGCATAAAGGGATTGCCCGCACCTCCTCACAGCCAGGAAAAACACAGGCACTCAACTTTTTTAAGGTGGGAAACGCCTTAAGTTTTGTAGACCTGCCAGGCTATGGCTATGCAGCCGTACCCTCTTCCGTCCGCCGCTCTTGGGGGCCAATGGTGCAAGAGTATTTAAAAACACGCGAGACTCTCAAGCTGATCTTGTTTTTATTAGATATTAGGAGAGATCCTAAAGAAGAGGAGCTGCAGCTCCTGCATTGGATCAGTGCTGCTGAAAAAGCGATGATTCTCGTGTTAACAAAAGTAGATAAATTAAACCAGTCAGAGCGTATTAAGCGGACGCAAGCTGTTTTAGAAGCCTTACCAGCAGACAACCTTTACCATGTCCTCTATTCGGCTCCTAAAAATGTTGGTCGTCCCCAACTCATTAAATTGATTTGTGAAGCTCTGGCCGATGAGGAAGTAAATTAGTTATGGCCAAACTTGACAAAGTCGAATTCGTCTGCCTCGACTGCGAAACAACTGGACTAGATGCTTGCAATGATCGTGTGATTGAAGTCGCTGTTCAGGTCTTTACCCTTCAAGAAGTTTTGCAAGAGTATGAAAGCCTTATCGATCCCGAGTGTCCCATTCCCGCTAGCTCGATCGAAATCCATCATATTACCGATGAAATGGTGCAAGGCAAACCAAAGATTCATGAGGTTGTCCCTCGCCTGCTACAGCTTATCGGGCGTCGCATTATTGTAGGGCATGGAGTCAAATTCGATGTCGAGCTGATTATCAATGCTGCCAACCGGGCAGAGATCCCTCATATGTTGATGCAAAATCGTATGATCGATACTCTAAGGCTGGCTCGCGCCTATGGCGAAAGCCCTATTAACTCTCTTGCCCAACTGCGCCGGCACTTTAACATTGCCTACGAGGGTGCCCACCGTGCCATGAGCGATGTGATCGTCAATGTCGAGGTCTTCAAATATCTCATTAAACGCTACCAAACAACCGATCAAGTTTTTGAGCTTCTCTCCAAGCCGATTGAATTCAAAATCATGCCTTTGGGTCCCCATAAAGGACGCTTGCTGAGTGAAATTCCCCTCGATTACCTACAGTGGGCAGCTCGAAAAGATTTCGACCAAGATTTACTCTATTCGTTAAGATCAGAGATCAAACGCCGCCGCAAAGGAAATCTCTTTTCCCAATCCTATAATCCTTTTGCCGATCTCTAGGATCTCGACTCTTTTTGCTGCAGGAAATGTTGCCCCTTGTCTATAGTCGGCCCGAAGCAACCATTGGGGGATTATGTCTTCAAAGGTTAATAAATTAAAAGGCACGTTTGATGTCAAAGTCGGCTTAGCCGAGATGCTCAAAGGGGGAGTGATCGTCGATGTGACGACTCCCGAGCAGGCACGTATCGCTGAAGAGGCTGGGGCTGCTGCTGTGATGGCATTAGATCGTATTCCTGCAGACATACGCCTACAGGGAGGAGTCGCCCGCATGGCTGCTCCGGAAATTATCGAAAGCATCCAGGAAGCTGTCACCATTCCAGTCATGGCCAAATGCCGCATTGGACACTTTGCCGAAGCGCAGATCTTAGAGGCTCTCTTTGTCGATTTCATCGACGAAAGTGAAGTGTTGACTCCTGCCGATGAGGAGTTTCATATTGATAAACATGCCTTTAGAATCCCATTCGTCTGCGGATGTCGAGATCTAGGGGAAGCACTGCGGCGCATTGCCGAAGGAGCTGCTCTTATCCGAACTAAAGGCGAAGCTGGAACGGGAAATATTGTCGAAGGCGTTCGCCATCTGAGAGCGATGCAGCGAGCGATGCAGCGAGTGAAAATGATGAGTAGTGTCGAGCTTATAGCAGAAGCCAAGCAGCTAGGCGCTCCTCTCGATCTATTGCAGCAGGTTGCAGAAAAAGGTAAATTGCCCGTTCCCAACTTTGCCGCAGGAGGAATTGCTACGCCTGCTGACGCTGCCTTGATGATGCAACTAGGGGCAGAGAGCGTCTTTGTTGGATCTGGTATCTTCAAATCAGAAAGCCCACTCAAACGTGCTCAAGCAATTGTCAATGCAGTTACTTACTACCAAGATCCTGAGATGCTTGCCCATGTCTCCAGAGATCTTGCCGAAGCAATGAAAGGTTTGGATTTGGGCGTTTTACGTGACCATGAGCGCTATTCAAACCGCGGTTGGTAGGTAGATGTGAATAAGCCTTTAATCATTGGAGTCTTAGCTTTACAAGGTGCTTTTTCTAAACATATGGAAAAAGTGGAGAAGTTGGGTGCGGCAGCCCAAGAGATACGACGTCCGCAAGAGTTGGATAACTGTGATGCTTTAATCATCCCAGGTGGGGAGTCTACTACAATTTCTCGACAGCTTCAAAGTCAAGAGATGGTGGAGTCGATCCAAGCCTTCGCTAAAGAACATCCAATTTTTGGAACTTGTGCTGGCTTGATCTTAATGGCACATCGTGTAGAAAGTAGCGTTCCTATCCAGTCACTTGGCCTATTGGATGTTTCCGTGCGACGCAATGCCTATGGAAGACAAAAAGAGTCTTTTATCACACAGCTCTCGCTAAATTCCGATGCATTTGAACGACAGACGGTTCAAGCCCTCTTTATTCGCGCTCCTAAAATTAATCACTTAGGCGAAAAGGTCCAAGTGTTAGCAAACTTAGACGAGGATCCCGTGTTCATCCAACAGGGACACTTTTTAGCCACTACCTTTCATCCCGAACTAACGGAACAGATGACAATCCACCGCTATTTTTTGGATCTGGTCTCCCAAGTGTGAATTTGTCCTTTGAATGTAGCGTAGGCTTTAGAGGTAATTGCAAAATTGTTGTCTTATGAGGCCCAAT
>CAZZJE010000191.1:0-5607 GCA_964654295.1 uncultured bacterium
GGGTAGCTCTCAAATATATAGGATGGCGTCACAGAGACAAATTCTGCTTTACGCTGCAGCTCCTTTATCGAACGGGCGCCACCATAGGTCAAGCCGCTGCGTATGCCACCTAAAAAGTTCTCAATCAAGTCATGCGCACTGCCGCTGACGGCTGCCCAAAAATCAATCCCTTCAGCAACCGTTTTTTCTTTTAAAGCCCCGTAAAAGTCTGTTTGAAAGGCTGCGCTCGCCTGGCCGCGATAGTTGGCTTCCAATCCGCTAGGCGCTGTTGTACTCGGACGCTTTGGTGCAGCACTCTCTTTTGTCAAAGCAAACAGCTTTCCTATCATCACGCTGCTAGCCCCCGCTGCTAATGCTAACACAATATCACGGCTGTTTCGTATGCCACCGTCAGCAATTAATGGAATCCTTAGCTTGGCAGCAATTTTAGCACATTCAAAGATGGCGCTAAACTGCGGCATCCCAAAGCCTGTGACTACGCGCGTTGTACAGGCAGCTCCTGGCCCTACGCCAACTTTTACCGCATCAGCTCCCGCATTAACCAGATCATGATAAGCCATGGGAGTGCAAACATTTCCTGCAATGACATCCTTGGTTGGATGCGTCTGCTTGATGGCTTCAATGATACGGAACATCTTGTCAGAATGGCCATGAGCAACATCGACACAGACACCAGCTGCGCCTAGATCAAGGAGTTGACGCACCTCATCCAACTTATGCATATGCACGCCACAAGAGATAAAGGTGTTTTCTCCATAACGTTTCACCCAGGCTTCTTGGTTTCGATAGTCTGTAAAGCGATGAAAGATAGGGATGCTTCCCTTGGTAAGGAGTAAATCCGCCAGTTCTGTTCCAATGACAGATTCCATGTTAGACGCAATGATCGGAATATGAACTTTACGATCGCGTGTCAGCCACGTCTCTAAGTTTGGTTCTCCCCTTGAAGGAACATTGTTAAATTGTGGCACGAGCGCCACGTCATCAAAGGTATACGCATGTTTCATAAACAGTCATCTCGCTTTATTGAAACGTTATGCCAAAAATGGCTGAATAGCATTGGATGAGATGCTTGACACCATTCTCTGCCCTATGTGGGAGTGGCTCGGGAGGCAGGTTATAGCGCGCTGCGATGGCATTTTTTGACAAGGAGAACGTTTCGGGCAGCCTCTGCTGTTTTTCTTGGAGCTGTTTCACCTGAAGAGCATAGTCCATCGAAGCTAAGTCGAGCCAATGATAGGGCCAAAGGAGCTGCTCTTGGATTTGTGTATCAAAAATCTGCATCCAAAAGCTGCGGTCGAAAGCGGGGTTTTGGCAGATAAAAAAGCTTTTTCCACGTACAAGATCCCAGGCGGCAAAGATCGCTGAAATCTCTTCGCACACCTGTGTCTGCTCCATGCCATATTGAAGCTCATCCCAAGTGAATCCATTAATTTTTAAACTAGCAGGATCGCATTGCTCCCATACCTCTTTGGGCTGTTTAATAAGCCAGTGGTGGGCTGCTAAACGTTTTTGCTCTGTTAAATCCATGATCTCAAAGGCAATCTCAATGGGGCGATGCTCTATCGGATCAAGCCCATTGGTCTCAATATCTAAAAAAATGGCACGCATCGATAATGGCTTCCTCTCTTTACCGCAAAAGGGGGCAAATCTATCACTATCCTAGGTCAACAACAAGATTTTTTTCTTTAAAGCAAAAAATTTATATGAAAAATAATTTTTAAAAAATTTAGGGTAAGAACTTTATGAAAAAATTAAATAAAAATATTGATAGATCAAGTTGGATTTGTTAGAAGTAACAGCGTCTCGTTTTATCTATTTTAAATTTTACTGTGGTTTAACTCTGCAGCTGAGAGCGGTAAGCTCTTAAACAATTGATAGGCGCGAGGACTGGTTATGTACAAATCTCGGAACTTCATTCAGCGTTTTTTATTACGTTTTCGTTTTCCAGTCTCTCTGCCCGAGGAGATTGCGGATGCTTTAGGAGTTTACTTACCGACAAAAGCGACGGTTGATGAGCTGTTGACGCGTCTAACAACCAAAGGCTGCCAGCCGACAAGGTTGATGCGTTTTATGCCGCGTTTAAAAGCTGAATCTGCCTTTCGAACTGCACGCCGTTCCGATCGCTTTGCCAGAACAACACATTTTGCCTATTACTTTCTCGATGGTTGGCTAGAATTTTGCCTCCATTTTGATTCAGAAGATCGTCTGAGAAGACTCTATATCCATCATCGTTCATTAAATGCAGAGCGCGGCGTTGAAATCCCATTAGGAATAAGCCCAAAGGCGATGCTTCCGTCTGCATCCAAAGAGCAGAGATGGAAGCCTGTTGAGCTTTCGCGTTAATCATGATCGTTTGGCTAGCCAAAAGGCGGGCTGACGCTGCTATTATTTGCCGCAAATGGCGTGCCAAACTTAAATAATGGCCACAAACCCTCTTTTGCGTGCATGACTTCGCCATTGCCAGATGGCGGAAGCCTCTGCTATAGTATACAGAAAGTTTCGTTCCACTAGGACATTCCAGGGGAAAAAGATTACTTATTCCCAAAAATAATTGAATATACTTAGAGTCAGGCTATGAAGGGTAGAGATGAGACGCTGTCATCTGGCAGTTTTATAGGTGAATTGCCAAAAGCTTATGAGGCAAAAGAGATTGAAAATCAATGGTATCAGTTTTGGGAAAACCAGCACTTCTTCGATGCCTCTCCCCATTCAAATAAAAAACCTTTCTGCATTAGCATTCCGCCTCCCAATGTGACAGGTGTGCTCCATATGGGACACGCTCTCGTTAACACCATCCAAGACACCATCATCCGCTGGCGACGTATGCTGGGTGAAGAGGCGCTCTGGATTCCAGGGACAGACCATGCTGGAATTTCTACTCAAACTGTCGTCGAGCGCCATTTAATGCGTACTCTGGGAAAAACGCGACGCGACTTTACGCGAGAGGAATTTTTGGAGCATGTCTGGAAATGGAAAGAGGAGAGTGAAGGTCAAATTTTAAATCAGCTGCGCCGCCTAGGCTGCTCATGCGACTGGACACGCCAACGGTTCACAATGGATGCCGGAGCAAACCGAGCAGTTCGTACCTTTTTTAAACGTCTCTATGAGGATGGATTAATCTATCGTGGCGACTATCTCGTTAACTGGGACCCTGTCACTCAAACTGCTCTAGCTGACGATGAAGTCGAGTATGAGGAGCGCTCCTCCTCTCTCTGGTATTTTCGCTATCCCTTAGAAGATGGAAGCGATTCGATCATGATTGCGACGACGCGACCGGAGACGATGTTAGGAGATACGGCTGTTGCTGTTGCCCCTAACGACCCTCGCTATACCCATTTGATCGGACGCAATTTAAAGTTGCCTTTGATGAATCGACTCATTCCGATCATAGCTGACGAGCATGTCGACCCCGCTTTTGGAACGGGAGCGGTCAAAGTCACTCCAGCGCATGATCCAAACGACTATCAGATGGGTCTTACGCATCGTTTACCTATGATTACGATCATGACTCCTGATGGCAAGATCAATGCCAATGGTGGCGTTTATGAAGGAATGACGATGGCAGAAGCACGTCAAGCTGTTGTTCAAGAGATGCAAAAGCAGGGGTTTTTAGTTAAAACAGAACCACATACGCATCGCCTAGGACTCTCTTATCGTTCTAAAGCCGTTATCGAACCCTATTTGTCGAAGCAATGGTTTGTACGGATGTCAACCTTCTCTTTGCGTCTTCGAAAAATGGTTGAAGAGGAACGTGTGAAGCTCATTCCGAAGAGTTGGGAGAGCACCTATTTCCACTGGATTGATCATTTGAGAGATTGGTGTATTAGCCGTCAACTCTGGTGGGGACATCGCATCCCAATTTGGTATTCGAAAGAGAATCCCGATCAGATGATCTGCTGGTCAGACGAGGGAGTACCGCCTGAAGTTGCATCGAACCCCACTGGCTGGTATCAAGAGGAAGATGTCTTAGACACCTGGTTCTCTGCAGCCCTCTGGCCGCTGACTGTTCTGGGCTGGCCCGATCAGACAGCTGACTTAGCCCGCTTTTATCCCAACAGCGTCCTGGTCACAGGCCATGATATCCTCTTTTTCTGGGTGGCACGTATGCTCTTAGCCGGAGAATATCTCACTGGAACCCCTCCCTTTCCTGAAGTGTTTCTGCATGGTTTAATCTATGGAAAATCGTATTGGAGAACGGGCTCAGGTGGAAGCATCGCTTATGTGAGCACAGAAGAGCGGCATGAGTATGACCTGGGCAAAGTCATTCCGCAAGATGTTCAGGCTAAATGGGAAAAGATGTCTAAGAGCAAGGGTAATGTGATTGACCCATTAGAGATCATTGATAGCTATGGAACAGACGCGATGCGCATGGCTCTATGTGCTAGTGGCCCGCAGCTGCGTGAAATCGATCTAGACCGCCGCCGTTTTGAAGAGTTCAAAAACTTTGCCAATAAAGTCTGGAATGGTGCTCGCTTTGTCTTCATGAATCTAGAAGGTGACTCTGAAAAAGGGCTTTTGACGCTGGATGCAGCTGAATTGGTAAGAGGATTAGATCGCGAGCAACTTACTCTAGAAGATCACTGGATCCTCTCTCGACTTAACCATGTCATTGCCGATGTCAATGCGCGTCTGCAAGAGTATGTCTTTGACCAAGCGGCCCTTGAAGCTTATGATTTTTATTGGAAAGACTTCTGTGCTAACTATCTAGAAATTTCCAAGCCTATTCTATCCGGTAAGATAGGATCTCCAGAGCAGCGGGCTAATAAGCAAAAACTGCTTGTAATCATTCTGATGGCAGCCATTCGCTTATTACATCCGATGGCACCTTTTATTACTGAAGAGCTCTTCCAGCGGTTAAAAGCGCGCTTTGGAGATTTCCAAGCGCATGAGTCGAGCGATCCTTATATTAGAGATCTTATGAGCTCGCTCCAAAGTGAAGCTTGTATCGTAGCGCCCTATCCTCAGGTGTTAAATGCTCAAGACTTGAATCCGCGGATTGAAGAGGCCTTTAGCTTAGTTGCTGAAGTTGTCTATGCGATTCGCAATTTAAGAGGCGAGATGCAGCTACCGCCTTCAGCAGCTGTCGATGTACACCTGGTAGTGGGGCCAAATGACCCGGCGAGGGGGCTGTTACAGGAAAATTTACCTATTCTTTCAGCCCTTATCCGTGTCAAAGGCATTGACTTGCATGATCAAGAACCCCATCTGCCATCAGCAGCGACGGCTTTAGTGCGCACAATTAAGATACTATTGCCTTTGCCAGAAGAGCGACTGGACCAAGAGCGGCAGCGCTTGGCAAAGGAGCAAGAGCGGTTAAAACAGCAGATTGAGAAGTTTGCCATCCAGCTTTCTAATCAGGACTTTATTAGTAAAGCTCCCGAGAAGCTTGTGAATAAGCTTAGAGAGCAAGATGCTGTGGCACGTACGCAACTAGAAGCTGTTAACCAGAAACTTGAAGCATTAAGTTAAATAGATGTAGCTTAGGCTTTAGAGGTAATTGCAAAATTCAAGTTACGCAGAGAAAATCTCGAAGAGGCCGGCCTTAGCCTTACCTTTCTGTATGTTTGATTTAAAAAACTGGGGCTAAAGAGTATATGGAGTGCGGCG
>CAZZJE010000192.1:0-5596 GCA_964654295.1 uncultured bacterium
TCTTGGCCAACTTCCCAGCAACAAGACCTGTTGCAATTTTGTTATCGGAAAAGGGCGATGTGAGATAAAGGAGGAGTATTTTCCAAATTGCCTAAGCAGGTAGAGATAGGAACAGCTGAGCCAGCTCTTGCTCTTTTAATTTGATTTGTCCCGTTTGCCACATGAGCAGAAGCATTCCTCGAGTTGTCACACCATTCATTATGAAATCGTCGTCTTCTGTCACTAATTTAAGATTTGCAATAAGCTCTCCTTTTTGATTTTGATTTGCAGCATTGTATTGTTCCAATAAATTTTTATATTGTTTTGGTTCTGGTTCATTAGAGGGCAAATTCGCTAAAAGCTTGGGAAAACCTGCATTTATGTGATCTGAAATAATCACTCCAAAGCGCATTTTGACTTGGAGGTTAGAATCGTTTAAAAGAGCGTTTAACTTACTCTTATTTTCAAGTAGAAGATCACTTAAACTCATGTTTTCTTGAAAACTTGCCACAATGTCCTCCTTATCATATAAACCCCCACCTGACCTTTCCAAGATATCTTTATAATCAGCAACTTGCCACCCTGGAATTAAAATATCAGCTTCTTTTAATCGATTAATATAGCGCATGCGAACGTGGTCTGGATGATCTGACCTAACAGATGCCACCATATGATCAACTGTGTCTGATTTTTTTTGATCGATTTGTATTTGCAGCCATTGATGTAGATCGATCGTCGTCATATCGACAGGAGGGCGAGTATATAAACGGTAAAAGGTATCCACCATACCTTTCCAACGTCCAACACAATGGGAGCCTCCTACACCTAACTCAACGA
Source organism: uncultured bacterium (assembly GCA_964654295.1). Taxonomy (GTDB): domain Bacteria; phylum Chlamydiota; class Chlamydiia; order Chlamydiales; family JABDDJ01; genus CAZZJE01. The sequence goes on from CAZZJE010000192.1 coordinate 817, forward strand.
CGACAAGAGGAATATTTTCCTTCTCTTTATCATCTAACGCTGCCATGACATGCGTTAACCGCGCCTCCAAGTCCTCAAAATATTTATCCCGTTCAGGACCAGGGTTTGGAATCCCAAGAGCCTCGATAAAATGATTATTATGATACTTATCAATGGTATCCGCTAAATTTTTAACATTCTTTCTAATAGACTCTTCAGATAGGATACTACTTTCAGCATTAGGATTTAAAACTTGACCTTTTAAATCAGCTTCAGCTGCAAACTTGCGTAACTTTGAGGTTAAATCTGTATGTTTTGGATAGTTCGGGTGTCTTTCAAGTTTTGTCGGTGAAACTGCCTCACTTACTGTTTTTAAGGCATCTGAATTTAATTGGGCAAAACGCAACCCAGATTTAAGCACAATTTTATCTTCAAGATTCTTAAGGACCTCTTGCATACTATTTTGCTCTGGGTAGCTAAAATGAGTAAGGGGTTTTCCAGAAGAATCCGTTAGAGTGAGTCGTTTACCATCTGGAGACCACTTAAATAATACCTCTGTATCACGGATCTTTAAAGGCTTGAGATTACCGTCAGGTTTAATAATCGGGTCTTGAACACCCTCTAATCTAGAATAACTTTCAATAATATCTTTTCTCCAGCTAAATGATTTTTTTAAATCATCTATTCCTTTTTTCAAACTATCCACTTCAACTAAAGAAACAACTTGTACATAACCATTAACATTATTCCCTAACACTACTCGATTAAATGTATAATTCCAATCAATTGTTATTTCCATTCCAAACCCTTCATCTTTGAATAAACCACTCTCTTCATCGATATCACTGATATCATTGGGATAAAGTGGTGTGGGGTTTAAGGTTTTATAATAGGCATAATTACTTTTAATTAAATCTCTCCTAGGCTTAACTTCTTTTTTTATATCTTTTATTACTTGCTCTAAACTCTCGTTTTCAATAGATACCCGACGGACTGTGTGATGATAATTATTTAAAGATGGGCTTTTATAACTAAAAGATGGATTTTGGTAATTATTGGAAATCACATACTCTTTTTTTCTTTCGTCCCATTCGATGTGAAAAATTAAGCCATATCGATATACTAATTGTCTCTTATTGGCAGCACCTGAAACAGGTGTAAAAGATTGATAATGTGTTTTATTTGATTCTATTAATTTTATCTTCTTCTTGAGCTGGTCAATTCCCTTTTTTAAGCTGTCCGGTTCGCTAAGGAGCACCTCTACAAAAATCTTGTTTGACGGATTGCTAATAATCACTTTTTGGAAAGGCATTTTCCATTCGAAAGTAAACTCTAAATTAGGCTCAATGGTGGCTTTTCCTGCTTGATTTGGCTGCAGAGCCTCATAATCTTGGCGGTTGGCGGTAACTAAAGATCTTATCGACGCATGTTTTTGTTCTAATTCTTTTACCGTTGTTTCTAAACTATCTTTCTCAATGTAAACTTCATATAATTCGTGCGAATAATTGCTTTTTACAAGATATTTTTTTGCTATATTATCAAATTTTAAACTAACTTCAAAGCCGTCCTCATAAATTAATTTTGATTCGCTAAGTTTAGTAATTGAATTTTCCTCTGTATGAGTAAGTGGTAAAGACTTAAAATATTGATTGTTTTCTCTTAATTTTATAGCTCTTGTTTTAGCTTCCTCTATTTTTTCTTCTAAATTATCGGTAGCTAATTGAACGTAAATCTTACGACTACGGTCTGTTGAGTAAGTGATTTCTAGAATTGGTTGATTTTTGTTTTCGTCACTCCAATTGATCATCAGTTTAACAGGCTCTTTCTGACCATTAACTTCAAGAGTGAATTCACTTGTCGATCTATCAATCGACAGCGAGTTATAATGATTTATATTTTGTTTAATTTTTTCCTTTTTATTAATAACTTTTTGTTTAACATCTTCTACAGCGTTTTTTAAATACCCCTCTTTTGGCGATATAAACTCAAACTCACCAAATTCTCCTTCTATTTTAATTTGATTATTTAAACGGACAATCCGCATATTTATTCCATCTACAGTAAATTCGACAGAGTTATAATCTATATTACGTTTAGGCAATAAACTATAATAATTATTATTAGCATCTGACATTTCACTTTTAAATTCAGAGTGAGTTTCTTCTATCGTTTTATTTACAAATTCACTAACTAATTTTTTAGCAGTTTCGAAATCGATATTTCTATCAATTGACAAGGTAAAAAATTTTTTTGTGTTATCCCCATAACTCATTTCCAAAGAGTTAAAACTAACTTTAAAACTTAAATTCCTCAACAAAGAATTACTAAATTCATTACTTAATTTTTTACTCAAAGCTTGGGAATATCCCTCTAAGTTCTCTTTATAAGCTCTTTTAAACTCACTTAATGAGATAATGTCTGTTGTCGTAGGTTGCTCGTTGGGTGTGGCTGGAGGAAATATTACTATATAACCACCTTCAGATTTAGATTGGATTAAAAAAGGAACACGAGGAATAGGATCATCTGGGGTCATGCCAAAACTTGCAGTCGAGGCAGGACCTGTATGAATTAAATAAGGAAAATTTTTTTGCAAAAACTTCCAGTCTTTATCGTTATTTATTTGTAAATGAGAAGTAGAAAATTCGTTTGTGCGTTCAAGGGTTTGTTTAAACTTAATTAAATCTTGTTGGACTTGCTTGAGTTCGGCTGTCTGCTCTTTTCCTCGAAAAAAATTGCGGATAGGACTTACAAAACTATTGACCTTGGAATCAATAATAGAAATTTGCTTAGTTAATTGAACATGTTCATCCTTTAAGGTAGAATGTGACGCTTTTGAGTCATACTCCTTAAAAGTTTCCTGTGCTTTACGTACAGTATCGATTCTGGAACTCATGTCATTCCGGACTTGGATAGCCTGTCTTAAGGTTCCTCCCCTTTTTTTCTCGGGAATGGCGGAAGTAAATGAAGGAGTGGAAAAACCACTAGATGCTAATTGTGGTTCCATAACAAACCTAAAATAAAAAATCTTATTTCCTAATTTTTAGTATAATACTATTTTTTAGAAAATTCAAAATTTTTCAAAAACAATTTACTTTAAATTTATTTTAGGAGTAAAAAACCACGGTTTGTTGTAATGCTGGTGGACAGCGTCACTTATCAAGTTATATCCTAAGGATGATGCCTGGATAGAAAATGATGGAATGGCTAAATACTGAAGAGAGCAATAGAGACGCCCTTTGAAAGAGGAGGCCTTGGTTAGGTTGATATCTTTAACAGAAACAGAAAGAATCATTTTCTGTTGCATGTGACAAGTCAAGGGGAAATATTCTTGGATGGTCATCGATACAACTTGTTTTAAAGTTATGCAGGCCAGAGCGTATTTTGGAGTGCGGTGACTTGTCACCGCTTTTTGCTCATCTCGACTTGTCGAGATGTTTATATGCCGTATATGATTAACTGCCCTATTAACGCCTCGACAAGTCGAGGCGAGCAAAAAAGCGGCGACAAGTCGCCGCACTCCATATACTCTTTAGTTCTAGGACTTTTCAAGGTCTTAATGAGCTCTTCTAATAGAAAACAACAGTTTGCGTTAGAGCAGGAGAGCGGTCGACCATATGTAGACCGACATCTGTACGCAGCATGAGGCCTGGATGGAAGACCATACCGAAAAGGCTTCGAAGCATATTAGCCGCAAGCGCAAAAGGCAATAGTGCTGTTCCAATGAACAGATCAACGACCCCTGTAATAGCCTTTAAGATCTCTTTTGGCGGAGCGTTAAATGTAACCGCTGCAATCAAACGGTGGAAAATATCGGCAATTGTCAGCAAACGCTTTCCCGAATAGGCGATCGCTTTTAACGGCAGCGCCAATAGATGAATTAAGCAGTAGCCTCGGCCTTTAAATGAGCCAGCCTTTTCTAAAGAGGCATCCGTTACTGGAATGGGAGGCTTAGAAATGGGTTCCCACATCGTGGATGTGAAAGGAAGATAATCATTAGACATTAGTTTCTCCTAAGTAAAAAACAGAGAATAAATAATAGCTATTCAAACGAATTTAATCAAATAAAAAAACTAAACACCTGAAATAATTCAACGCATTAGTCTTAAACTATTAGCAATCACCAAAAGCGTCATGCCTACATCTGCAAAAATGGCCATAGCCAAATTCGCCATTCCAAGCAGGGCTAATATCATGACTGCAGCTTTTACCAAGAGCGCTGCAAAGATATTCCAGCGTATAATTCTAAGGCATCGCCGACCTAAGCGAATCAGCCACGGAATATTTTCAAGTTGCTGATTAAAAAGAACAACCGATGCTGTCTCTATGGCCGTATCGCTTCCTAAACTACTAATTGACATTCCAACATCTGCTACAGCCAAGGCCGGAGCGTCATTGACTCCATCGCCAAACATCCCAACCGATCCAACCTTTGCTTTTAGTTCCTCAAGGCGCATTGCCTTTTGCTCGGGAAGCAGCTCTGCATAGACTGTTGGAATGTCAAGCCGAGCGGCGACAGCTTCAGCTGAGACGAGATGATCTCCCGTCAACATGACAGATTCAACACGCAATTTTTTCAGCTGAGCAACCATCGCTGCACTATCAGCTCTTAAGCGATCTTCAAGAGCTATGATTCCCCTTAAACGCTTATGTGAACTGATGACCACGACATTTTTCCCCTCCCGACGCAACTGATCGATCTTTTCAATAATATCGGGAGGAACAGGATGCTCTTCTAAAATAAATTCTAACTTCCCGACGCAGTGGTGCCCATCTTCACAAACGAGACACTCGGCTGTGATTC
>CAZZJE010000193.1:0-5592 GCA_964654295.1 uncultured bacterium
ACGAGGTGGGGAGGGGTAGGAGGGGGAGGGATAGCAAAGTAGTTCGGATTTTTTTGATTATTTTATTCGGGCACGCACACGGGCACGGGCACGAGGAGGGGTAGGGGTAGTTGGGAAGCCTCGTGTTGGCGAGGCTCCTGAAAGAATTAAACGTGCCAGACGACGTGATGGTTGACAGGCATTGGATTCATGATGGAAGCTGCTAAGCTAAATCCAAAAAGGGCTATCCAAGTAGAATAGACAATTCCACGCGATTTAATTAAAGCTCCAATCAAGATCGTTGCAGAAAAAATAGCAACGCCTAAAGCTGCTGCTGGAGCACCTAAAATAGCCAGAGCGATTGCTGTCACTGCTCCAAAGAGTCCCACCGCAGCATGTGTCGATTGCTCTTCAAGGGATGTCATACTACCTGGCTTAAAAGAGTGTAAAACATCTAGGAATAAATTGCTCATAAACACCTAATAGGTAAGATGGTTTTTTCAACGATCATATTATTGTTTTAATTCATTTGTCAATGTAAAAATATTTGATTATATGGATTTTTAATAAATAAACTTATCCATTAGAAGAAAGTAGATAAAGGATGCACATCGATCAAACATTTCACAGAATTTGGCATAGGGGCTTGTTGTTTTAAAATAACGATTGTTCGACAAACTGGAAGGGAAGAGGGGCCTCGGACAAAAAATTGGTAGCGGAAGTTGTCTTTTATTTTGGCATGGCCGCATGGAATCAAAGGCATGACTTCATATTCTTTAGATAAGCTTTCTAACAGCTTTCTTCGCCACATCTCCGCAGCTTGACATAAAACTTCTTGAGATTTGCTGCTAAAGACTAGTTTGACCATTTGACTAAATGGCGGATAGTGAAACATTTGGCGAACCTTACTCTCCTCTTCATAAAAATGATCATAATCTTGAGCGGCAGCAACCTGTATCACCCAGTTGTCTGGCATCATCGTTTGAATAATCACTTCGCCGGCAGCAAAGCCTCTGCCTGCACGTCCTGCCACCTGTGTAAGTAGCTGGAAAGCAATTTCAGAGGCGCGGAAATCTGGAATTTGCAGGGTTGTATCGCTATTTAAAACTCCTACTAAAGTCACTTGAGGAAAATGCAGCCCCTTTGCAATCATCTGCGTGCCAATTAAGACATCCGCTTTTCCCGTAGCAAACTGTCGTAATAGTTTCTGATGGCTTCCTTTATGGCGTGTTGTATCCGCATCCATCCTTAAGCTGCGGATCTCAGGAAAAAGGGCATGCAAGGAGCGTTCGACTAATTCCGTTCCGACGCCTCGAAACTTTAATGTAGCTCCCATCTTGCATCCAGGACATACAGTAGGAGGTGGCGATAAGGTATAGTCGCAGAGATGGCAGCTAAGACGCTCTTCACTATAGTGAAAAGTAAGGGCAACTTCACAATGGGGACAACGCACGGCTTGCCCACAGCCTTGGCAAAGCAGCATGGTGTGGTAGCCACGTCGATTTAAAAATAGAATGGTTTGCTCACCCGCTTCAAAGCGTGCTTTTATCCCATCAATTAGCGGCTCTGAAAAATTTGTGAAGCCTTGAGCTTTTTCAAATTCTCTCTTCATATCAACGATAGTGACCTTTGGAAGAGCTGAGGTGTCGGCACGCGACGTCAATCGGCTTAAATGGTATTTTTTTCGGATAGCGTTTGTAAAACTTTCTAAACTAGGTGTTGCACTACCTAAGATAACTGTGGCTGACTCAAGTTTACCTCGCATCACAGCAATATCTCGAGCATGGTAGCAGGGCGCCTCATCTGTCTGCTTGTAAGATGACTCATGCTCTTCATCAACAATGATCAATCCAAGGTTGGGAAGAGGGCTGAAAATGGCTGAACGTGCTCCAATTACAATCGATAATTCACCTTTGCGCAGGTTTCGCCAGGTGTCACATCGCTCTCCTTCACTCATGCGATGATGTAAAAGAGCGATCTTTTTTTCAAATCGGCTTCTCAACCTTTCAACAGTTTGGCTTGTCAAGGCTATTTCAGGAACCAAAAAGATCACACCTTGCTTTTTTGCTAAAGCCATTTCAATCGCTTGCAAGTAGACTTCAGTCTTTCCACTTCCCGTGACCCCATAGAGCAGATGTGTTTGAAAACATTTCTGTTCCATGCTTTCGGCTACGGCTTGCAAAGCAGCTGATTGCTCAGGGTTTAATTCTTTCGGCTTAGTCAAAAAATAGTCGGCATCAGCTAAAGGAGAGCGGTCTATGATAAGAGGCTCTACATGCAGAGCTCCTTTGGCAACTAAGGCATCCACAGCACTTCGAGTAGACTTTGTTTTTTCCAGTAATTCACTCAATAAAATTCCTTTAGTCACAGGCAACAGCTCTTCTAATATTGCTGCCTGCTTAGGTGCCTTTTCTCGGATGTCTCTGCAAAGGATAGCGAGCTCTTCACGCGTCTTGGCCCGTCGAACGAATAGCTGCTCTTTAGGCCGCATCAGCTGCCGGACGCTGGATGGAACCATCATTTTGAAAATTTTATGCAGAGGTGAGCAGTAGTATTCGCTCATCCAAAGTGCTAACGTCATCAGACCTTCTGGCAGAAACTCCTCTTCAGCTAACAGCTTGACGATAGGTTTTAATGAGGAGAAGCTGCTTGTTCCTTTGACTTCTAAGAGATATCCCTGAGCCGGTTTTCCTCTCAATAAAACCTCTACGCGCATTCCAGGACGAGCGTGAGATAGAAATTGATCTGGAATCTGATAGTCTAATGGCCGATCAATCGCTACATCAAGTAGGACTGACGCAATTGCAGGCTGCATCGTTTATTGCTCCTTGAGATGCAAGATAGGCTTTGTTGCCTGTTGGATATTTTCCCATAGAGCACTTTTTAAACGAGGAGTGTTTAAGTAGCGCTTAGGTTCTCCCATTAAGATGACGGGATAAGTGTGTAGATAGGCCGCATTAGTTTCTGGATCTCGTTTGCAATAGCGAGATAAAGAAGGAAACTCATGCAGTGACGAGAGAGCCAAGATCGCTAGCTTAATCGGTCTCTCCCATATCTTTTCCCAGCTATCTTGCTGTTCAAATTCAGAAGCCGAAACCAATTCACAAGTCAATCCAAGCTGTTGAATAGCTCTGCAAAGATTCTCTAACAGCTGCTCTTCCGCTTTTTCAAAAGAAGCAGAAAGGATGATCACTTCACTAGTAGGCAAAGTTAGATCTTTGGGCTTGGGACGCTGTTTAGCTAAAGTGTCTTGAAGAGGTGTCTCTACAATCACAAGCTGAGGCATTAACTCTTTTACAACCATTCGAACTGGTTTTAGCTCTTTTGGCTCGGCTAAACCCATCGGCTGAAGCTTAAGAAGCTGAGGTTCATCAGAAAGAGAAGCGGTCTCACTCTCTTTAACTGTTTCAACCCGAGACTCTGTCACTGTTTTTTTTATCGCTTTATCTTCTTTGTGCGGAGGCTTTGCTACTGGTGAAGGAGCTTGAGGAGCTTCCGGACGAACAGTGGCGGGAGGAGAAACCTTTGGATGAGGTGGATTTGGTTCTACGGCTTTTTCATTGATAGGTTGGGAAGAGATCTGTTGAAAAAAGGAGAAGTCTTCTCGATCATAAACAAGTTCGCAGTAATTTTTAGGTAACTGATGAGCAAATTGAATGCTCTGCTGAATCAAGTGTCGCAGTTGTTGGTGAAGTTCATTCATAGGTTAACTTTGTAAGTCTCTCAAATACACGAAGCGAGTTGATGAAATTCTCTGTGGGTATAACGAGAGACAAGCATCTGTTGCAGCCGTTCGTGCCCACCTTTGGGAAATAACTTTGCAATCAGCTGATCGCTGAAGTTTTCTCCATAATAGGCGTCGAACTGCTGCCGGTTGCGCCAAAGAAAGAAGAGGACGTTTTCGTCTTCGACAAAGTGTCGAAAGAGTGAAAAAAGCTGTTTTTGAAATCCTTTTAGATGTTTTAAGCTTCTCTGAAGAGAGACTATGCAGCTTGTGCGCATGGCCGCACTTTCTTGATCTGTTTTTATTGAAGCGAGCTGGTAGAGACAGATGTGATCGTGTGTTTGCAGGCAATAGGACCAGCTCTTTTTGGCATGAGTTAATAGGGGGCGAAACTTTGCTCGGGAGATTCCTAAGGCATAGTGTAATTCGTAACATAAGTTTCTTAGCTGAGAGAGCGGTCCTTTTCCAAAATCCCAAATAGAGAGATCTTTGCCATTTGATTTCAATCCAAGCAAATCTCGCATGATTATTTCTGATATCTCGTTTAAAAGATATCCCTCTCCCTCTTGTAAATGCATATCTTGCAAGCCTTCTAAGAGCTCTTCTAGCTTTCGTATCGGCGGTGCTGCTAATAAAAATTGAGACAAAATGAATTGAAAAAGCAGTCCAACACTGCATGAGGAGTTTGAAGAATATGAAGCGACATGATGTGGCATACAAGCTCCATGGCAAAATAGGAACTTTAAATTTGCATATCATCATCATTTTCGGCTAGCGGGTTTTCAAAAAATTATTCAAAAAATGAGAGCTGGACCTCTTGTACAGCAGGCTTGGCTTTGAGTGCTGTAATCTTTTTAGCTCGAGATGGTTCGAAAGTTGTCTTGCGATTCGCATTCTCTTCTAAATGGATTAAAATTTCGTCAGCTCTCTGGATGACAGCTTGTGGTAAACCGGCTAAACGGGCGACATGAATCCCATAACTTTTATCCGTTCCACCACGTACAATCTTTCTTAAAAAGACAATTTGATCGCTAGACTCATAGACAGCGACGTTAAAGTTAACGGCACCCGGAATCTTCTCTTCAAGCTTAGTAAGCTCCCAATAGTGCGTTGCAAACAATGTTTTTGCTTGCCGTCCTTCACAGGTCAGCAGATACTCGGCTACCGACCAAGCGATCGAAATGCCGTCATAAGTGCTTGTTCCTCTGCCTATTTCATCTAGGATAACGAGCGATCGATCCGTTGCATTATTTAAAATATTGGCGGTTTCAATCATCTCTACCATAAATGTCGACTGGCCTCGGGCTAAATCGTCGCTAGCTCCAATGCGCGTAAAAACGCGGTCAACCAAGCCTATGTGGGCTGCACGAGCAGGAACAAATGAGCCAATCTGTGCCATGATAACGATTAAAGCGACTTGACGCAGATAGGTCGATTTACCTGCCATATTCGGGCCAGTAATCAATAAGAGGCGGTTTGATTGGTCGTCTAATAAGGTGTCATTGGAAACAAAAGTTTCTCCCGACAGAAGCGTTTCAATGACAGGATGACGCCCCTCTTGAATATGTAAGAGACGGCTATGGTCGATTCGAGGCCGAGTATACCCTTGCCGTCGGGCTGCCTCTGCCAAACTCTGCAAACAATCAATCCGAGCAATCGCTCTAGCTGTTTGCAAAATGGGGAGAGCGTATTGAGCCACATGCTGTCTCAGCTGCTGAAACAGTTCACTTTCTAACTGAATCATGCGCTCTTGTGATGTTAAAATCTTCGTCTCATACTCTTTCAACTCCGGGCTAATAAAACGCTCGGCGTTGACAAGCGTTTGACGCCGTTGAAAACTATCTGGCATGCGATCAGATTGTCCTCTACTGACCTCTATATAGTAGCCA
>CAZZJE010000194.1:0-5557 GCA_964654295.1 uncultured bacterium
GTAAGATTTAGAGGCATTGTGCCTGTCCATTGGGCCTCATAACACAACAATTTTGAAACCGTCTCAAATAACCCTGTAAACGATTTTGTAACTGCTGAGCCCTCTCGGCATGGTTGGCATACTTTGTTTCATATGGCAAGTAGGCCTTTAGTTGGGATAATGGCACAATTTTTAATTCTATAGAGGGTCTTGCTCCTTCCGGAAGATTTTGCCAAAGAGCCTGTAGTGTCCCTGTGTTTTGCCCAGCACTGCTCAGCCAGTTATATACAAAGGGATCGTAAGGGCTTATGACAAAAGTAAAGGTGCCATCGCGATTTGGAATGGCTTGCTTGTTGTTAAGAGAGCATTGAAGGGATCCTGGATCTATCGTGGTTGTCCAGTCATTTGCAGCTACGATGGCAAAATATTTAGCTCCCGATAAATTGACATGAGCAACTAATGCTTCCCCTTTCTCTATCTGGAAATGGCCAAAGGAGCTGGCTTGATTTTCGACTCTGCTAAGAATAATCGATTGTGATGGTTCGGAGAGCTCATTAGCGGGCTGTAACATTGTCTGAACTCCAAACATCAGTGCAATATAATTAAAGATCGCTTCTTTAAAGATGCCTTTTACTTTGGATTCAATCTTTTTTGTCGCGATCGGAAGGTGCTCCGAGCCATCTTCTAAACGCTCTACTCTGATCGCATCAGGCGTTTCATGTAACCAATCTCCTAGATTATTTCGAATAAGCAGCTGCACCGTTTCCTTTGTGCATTGCAAATGATTAACACGACCATTCGCTGGCTGGCTGTCTACTGTAATGGTGTATGACCCATCTTCATTAATCACAAGATCATCTCCTCGAAGCATCTGAATAACCCCTTGAGAAGTGATGTTGTCGACTAGAAAAAAGTTGACATCTGTCGGTCCTATCGCCGCTCGCTCTCCATGAATGAGATAGCTAGAGTCAGAAGAAATAGGAATGATACGGTCAATTGCATCTGGATTATCATAGCAATATCTTCCACCAGGCACTTCTAGACCAAGCCAGTTTTTAGCGGCCGAATTGACCCAATAAACTTTTGGATGATAAAAATCGCAGTTAACAGCCTTCTGAATAGAGCTAAAAGCTAATTCATTAACTGTATGTTGAAGTAACGCTTCCTCTGGTTCTGTCAAAAATAGCCCGTGGATTAAGCGGTATTTCATGTTCGCTGTGACTTTTAGCACAGTGTAAGGATTGTTTTGGTTGATTTCGACAGAGAGAGCGTCTAAAGCCTGCTGATCGGTAGTCGCTAATGGATTAACAGAATCGGAGTAGAGAGAGGCAGAAAAACAGAATGACATTGCTAATGTGGTGAGACATAACTTACGCATATATCCTCAGATGTAGAGATGAAACATTAATGAGCCCAATTTTAAAATTAGTCTGTATGATGTGTATCATTGACAAAAATATTTTTCGAAACTAAAAAGTGGAGGGATGGAATAACTATTTAAAATCATGGTTGTTTAAGTAGTCACTAAATATTATGGAAATATGCACTAGAGGTATCTAGGCAAGGAGAAGATGAGAATAAACTCATCATTAAAAAATAGCGAGTTCGAGAGTTAAGGTTCTCCTTAACCCTCTCTCTATTCAATGTTTCACAACAAAGCTAATTTTAGCATGCACTCGGAAAAGAACGACTTGATTGTTCTCTACCAATCCTTCAATATGCTCAACATTCACCTGACGAACATTTTCTAATGTCTTGGTTGCCTCTTGCACTGCAGCCTTGATCGCCTCATCGACACTTTTTCCTTCGCTGATCACTTCAATTACTTTTACAATAGACATTTTGCTTCTCCCCCTGTTAATTAAAAAACTATGTATTAGTTTGTGTAGCGTTTTTAGCAAAGTGATGTCAACGTGAAAGTAATTTGCGATCTTGTTAAGATTGCTTTTTTTTAAATTCTGAGTAGAATGGCTTTTTAGGACATAGCCAGCGACAAGCCGAATTTAAGGTGGGAATTTCCCGATGAAGATTCAAGTAGAAAACGTGTTAAAAAGTGTTAAATACAGCTTTTTCACCTATGACGTCGATCAGATCATCCAGAGCTTAGGTAAGGAGCGGCTGCTAGAGGCTCTATGGAAGATGCTGTTTATCCGCACCTTTGAAACTCGTGCTGAAGCGGCCTATCTGCAAGGAAAAATTGGCGGTTTTTTTCACTCCTATATCGGTCAAGAGGCGATTCAAACGGCTGCCGTTCAAGCCATGGGACCAAATAATTGGTGGGCGACCTCCTACCGCTGCCACGCCCTAGCCCTCTTGTTGGGAGCTACTCCAAACGAAATCATGGCAGAGCTCTTTGGCCGTTCGACTGGAAATGCAAAGGGGCGGGGAGGGTCGATGCACCTCTACACCGATCGCCTCATGGGTGGATTTGGGATTGTCGGAGGTCAAGTTCCTGTTGCAACAGGAGCCGCTTTTGCCCTCAAATATCGTCAAATTCATGACCAGGCAGCGATCTGCTTCCTCGGCGACGGAGCCGTTCCACAAGGGGCCTTTCATGAAGCCCTGACATTGGCATCGCTATGGAATCTTCCCTGCATCTATGTCATCGAAAACAACCAGTGGGGAATGGGTACTGCTTTTTGTCGCGCAAACCCCGTTGAGAAGATTGCCGAGACTAAGGCGCCAGGCTATAATATGAAAGCCTATACCTTTGACGGGATGGATTATTTAAACTGCTACGCAGGCTTTAAGGCTGTCTATGAGGAAGTGTTATCGACCCATCGTCCTGTTTTAATCGAAGTAATTACGGAGCGTTTTCGCGGTCACTCGATCTCTGATCCAGGCGCCTATCGAACCAAAGATGCATTGAAAGAGAGTATGAAGCGCGATCCCATTATCCTGCTAAAAGATCGTTTAATTCAGCTGGGCTGGTTGGATGAAGAGACGTTTACACAGACAGAGAAAGAGCTTCGCGAAATCTGTATACAAGCCATGAAATTTGCTGATGAGAGCCCATGGCCTGATGTGGCAACATTAGAAGAAGATGTATACGCTCCTTAAACGAGAATGAAAGAGGAAAATGCCATGGCAGGCGCGAAACAACTAGTGGAAATGCGTGAAGCTCTGCGCCAAGCGATTGATGAAGAGATGGCCAGAGATGAAAATGTCGTCGTGATGGGCGAAGAGGTCGGCGACTACAATGGTCCTTATAAGGTGACAAAGGGATTGCTCGATAAGTGGGGAGCTAACCGGATTCTTGATACTCCTATTGCCGAGCTGGGTTTTGCAGGCCTTGGAATAGGAGCTGCCATGGCTGGCCTTAGACCTATTGTGGAGTTTATGAGCTTCAACTTCTCTTTTGTTGCCGCTGACCAGATCATCTCCAATGCTGCCAAAATCTATTACATGTCCGGCAACAGATTCAGCGTCCCCATCGTCTTTCGCGGTCCTAACGGAGCTGCTGCACAAGTCTCTTGCCAGCATTCCCATTGTGTGGAAGCCATTTACAGTAATTTACCTGGTCTGATTGTAATTGCTCCAAGCAACCCTTATGATGCTAAAGGACTCTTAAAATCAGCCATTCGCAACAACAACCCCGTTCTCTTTTTAGAAAACGAGCTCTCCTACGGCGACAAAATGGAGATTCCCGTTGAAGAGTATCTGGTGCCGATTGGAAAAGCTGCCGTTGTCCAAGAGGGAAATGATGTGACCCTAGTCTCTCATAGCCGCATGGTCAAAACTTGCCTAGAAGCGGCAAAAGAGTTGGCCAAGCAGGGAATTAAAGCCGAAGTGGTCGACCTGCGTACCATTAAACCACTCGACATTCAGACGGTTGCCCGCTCTCTAAATAAGACCCATTTTTGCGTTTTAGTGGAAGAGGGCCATTTTTTTGCCGGTATCGCCGCGGAAGTCGGCTTTCAGCTTCAATCGTTCTGTTTCGATTTTCTAGATGCTCCGATTGAACGTGTCTGCCAACGAGAGACCCCTATGCCCTATTCGGCAAAATTGGAGCATGAAACGCTTCCAACGGTTGGACGAATTGTAGCTGCTGTGCGTAAAGTGCGAGCTTAATTTTTTTTTGTGAACTTTATAGGTTGAGGATCTTCGACTATGCCCTTTACTCTGACAATGCCCAAGCTCTCGCCAACGATGGAAGAGGGCACAGTTGCCAAATGGCACAAAAAAGAGGGTGAACATGTGGAAGCAGGAGATCTTCTAATCGAAGTCTCTACCGATAAAGCAACCGTAGAACATAATGCTCTCGATGCCGGCTGGCTGCGAAAAATTATAATAAATGAAGGGCAAGAGGCCATTGTAAATCAGCCGATCGCCATCTTTACCGAAGAGAAAGATGAGAGCATTGAAGGCTATCAGCCCGAAGGCGATCAGCCTGCTGTTCCTGAGGTCTCCCCAGCTCCCAACGAAGTCGATCGAGATGAAGGGTCCACTCAGCCTCAGTCGACAAAGCCATCCGCTGCTCCTCAGCAACAACCTCGTCCCTCTGCAGGAGCTCTGCAGTCGCCAGCTTTTGCTCCAGAAGCACCTATCCAACAAAAGCCAACGCCTGCAGCATCGGTAGCTTCCTCTGAAAGACGAATTGCCTCTCCTTTGGCTAGAAAGCTTGCAAAAGAGCGCGGATTAGATCTTTCGACAGTCAAAGGTAGCGGGCCTGGCGGACGTATCATGAGCCGCGACTTGGCCAATGCGCAGCCCCATGCGACCTTTGCGTTTGGCCGCCGAGACCTGCCCCAGCTGCCTTCTGGAACTTATAAAGAAGAGCCTTTGACGCCTATGCGAAAGGTGATTAGCCAGCGTCTGCAGGAGTCAAAGACGTTTATTCCTCACTTCTATGTGCAACAAACAATCGATGCTGAACCTTTGACTCAGTTTCGTCAACAGCTTCTCAATCTCGATCTAAAAGTTTCGTTTAACGACTGTATCATCCGCGCTGCCGCCCTAGCTCTCCGTCAACATTCTGTGGTTAACTCCGGCTTCTATGCAGGTAATCAGACGACTTTACGTTATCAGACAATAGACATCTCTGTGGCTGTTAGCCTCCCAGATGGTCTCATTACGCCAATTATCCGCTATGCAGATTTCAAAAATCTCGGCGAGATTGCGGCCGAAATGAAGACTCTAGCCAAAAAAGCGCGCGAAGGAAAGCTAGAACCACAAGAGTATAAAGGAGGCTCTTTTACAGTGTCCAATTTAGGGATGTTTGGCGTCACCAACTTCCAAGCTATTATCAATCCACCTCAAGCGGGTATCTTAGCCATCAGCGGGATTAACGATGTGCCTGTTGTTAAAGAGGGTAAAGTTGTCCCAGGAAAAGTGATGAACTTAACCCTTTCTGTCGACCATCGAGTCGTCGATGGAGTTGCCGCTGCGGAATTTCTTAAAACAGTGCAAAAGTTATTGGAAAATCCAGCTGCGTTGCTTCTTTAGAAAACGTTATTAAACGATTTAATAATCAAAATAACTCAGGGTTTTCTGTAAACCGCTTATCATTGTATCGTTAATATCTTTGGTTCATCCGGTTAATGAGTGCTTTTGTTCATGCAAATGAAGTAATCGTAGT
>CAZZJE010000195.1:0-5556 GCA_964654295.1 uncultured bacterium
GATTTCAACTCGAGTACAGCCCATATAATCAAAAGCCACAATTGTCAAAATCTTAGTAATTAGGGTGGCTAATCCTTTATTACAGTAATTAATGGATGTCCAATAACCTATACTTAAAGCTTTTTTGTTTGGCGTTCTTGATTGTCCCAGCGTGGCTGACATTAAAAATTCGCCGGTATTCTTATCGAACACAGAAAAATCAAATTCTGTACCCTTGGCATAACCTTCTTGTGATTTGCGAATTCTTTGGATTTGCCCTTCAACACTTAACTCTCCATGCGCCCAATCCATAAATGAACGAAAACTATTAAGACTAAGCATAACAGCCTCGTGAATGATTTTTGCATCTTTTTCGTTTAAGGGACGCAGAAGCACTGAAAACTTACTATCTTGGTATGTAATTTCTTCGGGCGATACAAAGGCATCCTTAGTCATTGATTCAGCCATCACGAACAGTTGTTTCTTTGATAACGAAACGTTTATAGATGTAACACATTATCCGCTGAAGATCTTACAATTTGAAGATCTTACGGCAAGTCTTCTTCGCTCTAACTTACTTGGAATTTCATTTGGCGAATCGATGCAGAAAAAACATTTAGGTCAATTTCAACTTGTCTTCCCTCTTTGGTCTATTACAAAAAAAGAGTTAACCATATACCTTAATTTGATTGCTCCTAACCATCATTCCGGACAAAGCAATCCAACTCAGTATGATAGAGGAGACCATAATAGAGATATCCACTATTTTCTTGCTGATATGCTATCCACTCTTTACCCGGGTATAGGGCATTCTCTCTTTGCGGCTTACCAAGACTTTAATCAGAGATATGAAATTCAACAGAAACAGTTCATTACTTGTGGTAATTGCCATGCTACATTCACGGATTATCATCTTTCAGATTCTAAGCTGCAGTCACAGGTTCTTTGCTCAACTTGTGAGTATTTTACGAAAATTGATGAAATTGAGCTGCAAGAATTCTCGAGAACATCTGGATATAATCAACAAAATTAGACGACGCTATGGAAACGATTTGTATAAGAACAAAATAAAAAAAGTTCTTTAGAGAATATTCATAAATGGTTTCAAACACTTTTGATAGTCCGATGAGGTATTGCAGACCAACAAAAAGAGCTTTGGGCAATCTTGCTTCAGCTATTCGAGGGCGTCCGCGTTTGTTTTTTTGGATTGGAGGAAAATCATAAATGCTTGCATCAAGCTTCAGTTGGGTGCAAAAAATAACATTATATTTGATGCAAGTTCTGCATACTTCGCGACAGCAAAAAGCGCTATCAGCTATTACTACAATTTCTCTTTTCCTGGAACCACATATATTTACACAGTAAAAGATGCAGAGGGGCAGGAATATAGCGTCATTCGCCACTATTTTCCTTATTGGGCAGATCATCAAGCAATTGGGGCTGAAACTTTAGAACAGTTAGTCGATCAACTAGGCACAAATCGATCGGTTGTCCACTGCAGAGCGGGAGTTGGTCGCTCAGGAACCTTTGCAATGGCTAACTTTATCAAAGATGCAGTCGCTAACGGAGAAATCACTAAGGCAAACGTCAAAGATAAATTAAATGAGATGATTATACATGGCCGAACTCAGAGAGGTATGGCGTTTGTTCAGCAAGATGTGCAGCTGAATCTTTTAATCCGATACACATTAAAGTTATTAGAGGACAAAACGAACCAACATTCGTAAAATTAAATCAACCTTCGCTTTCAAGTTGAGCTCTTTGGTAAGATCGCCTATCTCTATTATGGAAAGTAACATAGACAAAGAGCTGCCACTTGATGCACATACACTCTTTTGCAACTTTAATTTGCCTGTTCTGCCATCTCCCGCTTTTAGGAGCAGAATGGATTGCCCATCCCTCTCCTCCCTATAAAGATTATAACGTCCAATATTTTCGAAAAAAATTTCATCTGGACCAGCCTCCTCAACAGCTCAACATTCAAGTTTCGGCAGATAATCGCTATCAGCTCTTTCTGAATGGCCACCGTGTGGGAGAGGGTCCAGCGCGCAGCCGATTTTCTAGTTGGTGTCTTGATAAGCATAATCTTGCTCCCTTTTTACAGCAGGGAGAAAACATCCTCGCTGTAATCGTATGGAATTATGGGACAGCTGCCGGTCAATGGCAGCTCAGCCAGCAGACTGCCCTCTTGATTTTAGCGGATCAAGAGGAATCACCCTTAAACACTTCTTCGCAAAATTGGCTTTGCTTGCACAACAAGGCTTATCAGCCCACCCTGATCAAATGGCCTAAACTTCCCTATTTTTATGCAGCTGGTCCAGGCGAATATTACGACTCGAAATTGGACCCTATTGGATGGAATGAGATCCCCTTTGATGACAGCGCGTGGCAGTCAGCCGCTGCAATTGGTAATTTCAACGTCTTACAGCTACACGATTGGCTGATTACCCCTTGGATGCTACAGCCTAGAGAGGTTTCAATGCTAGAGCGAGGTAGAGCCCGGCATCCCGTACGCATTGCTAGAGCCAACTCCCCTATCCCTATAAACCCTCTCCTTTCCGGCCAGGCTGTCACAATTCCACCTCGCACCCATCTCACCTTTCTGCTCGATCAGGGGGAAATCATTACTGCTTTTCCTGAGTTGCAGATAGAAGGAGGCAAAGATGCCGTAATCCAACTCACTTATGTCGAGAGTTTAGCTCATGTTGAAGAAAAAAAGATGGAAGAAGCTGAGGAAAGAATATTTGAAAAAGGCAACCGCAATGATGTGGCAGGTAAAGTTGTGGTTGGGCTACAAGACATTTTGATAGCTGATGGTCAAAAGAGAAGCTACTCACCCCTCTACTGGCGCTGTTGGCGCTATGTCGAATTCGACATCCAAACCAAAGAGGAACCTTTAACTCTTCATCATTTTTATGGCAGCGACTACACCTATCCTTTAAAACTTGAGGCAAGATTCCAAGCTGATCAGCCGCTCCTTAACGAGATATGGGAAACAGGTTGGAGAACAACCCGGCTCTGTTGCAATGAAACTCTGTTCGATTGTCCCTACTATGAGCAGATGAACTATAGTGCAGATGCGCGTATCGAGGCGCTTGTCTGCTACCTACACACTAGAGAAACAGCACTAGTCAAACGTTCGATTGATCTTTTATTTGATACTCTGGGCGCTAGTGGCCTAACTGAGGCACGCTCCCCTAGTCAAACTCCTCAATATATTCCAACCTGGAGCTTAGATAATATTCATTTGCTGCATGATCTTTGGATGTGGAGAGGCGAAGAGAGCTATATTCAAGCCAAATTACCTCTGACACGAATCCTTTTAAATTGGTTTTTGCAACGTATCGATAAAGAGACAGGTATTCTAAAGCCATTAGAGTGGAAAGAGGGACAAAGTCTCGAGCCAGCAGCATGGAACGGGCCAGCCGAAAGAATTTCTTTAGAGCTACTTTTAGCTCTAAAGTCTGCAGAGGCATTAGAAGGGCAATTAGGCTCTCAGGAGACTTCCAGAATCTATCAAACTTCAGCCGATTCTTTACACAAAGCCCTTGCTAACTATTGGCCTACACGCAAACCTGTAGATGATCCTTACCTAGAACAGGTGATGGAAGTATATGCGATATTGGCTGATATCATCCCTCCAGAAAAACAGAGAGAGCTTCTACAGCAGCGTCTAACAAACCCTCTCCCACTTATTAATAACTCTTTCTTCGCAACTTATTACTGGCTCTATTACTTTCACGAAGCTCTTTATAAGACAGGATTGGCTAATGAATGGTTATCGACCTTATATCCCTGGAAAGAGATGCTCGAGGAAGGATTAACAACTTGGGCCGAAAGCTATCCACCTACACGATCTGATTGCCATGGATGGAGCTGCAGCCCCTCCATCCATCTCTTCACCACTCTATGCGGTATCCGACCAGCGGCACCAGGATTTAAAAAGGTCTCAATTAGACCAAGTGTAGGAAGCTGTCAACAAATAGAGGCTTCGATTCCTCATCCTAATGGAAGAGTAGCTATCCAAATTCAATGTAAAGAAAAGAGTGAGCCGAAAATTAGTGTCAATTTGCCAAAAGGGGTTGAAAAGATGTAGTATCAATCTCTTAACTCAAAGACAGCCTTCTAACAAATGCCTTCAATTGATCTTATGATAAAGACAAGATTAAAACAGATTAAATTCAATTATTGTAAAAATTAAGGATATAACTCATGCATGGCATTTTACAGGTTTTTTCTGGTTTATTTAATTCTGAATGCATTAGAGCTGAAAGTATGGGTCACTCTAATTCTGCCGAGCAGCCAGAACTTTCTGATCATGAGGCTGAAGGTCCCTTTCCAATTGCTTTCTGGGATGGTCAGATGATGCATACCAACTCCTCTCATCTCGCTCAAAACTTTTGGAATAACAGAGGAACATCTCTGCAAACAGTTCAAAGCCAAAAGCCATTTCAAGGAAGCAACTCAAATGGTGAGCAATCAACATCAAATAGTCATCGCTCGATTCTATCATTTATCCAAGCTATCGTTCGTTCAATCTTCCATTCAAATAGCATGGAAGAGAATGGAAGACAAGTATTACCCTCCTCTCATCATGTAGAAGAAAATCAATGGTTTTTTGCTCAACTTCGAGCCAGTTTTGAATCAAATTTAGATTTCTTTAAAATGATTGCATTAACTAAAGCGGAGCCCCTAGTTAATGAGCTTTTTTCGGACGTAAATGAAACACTTTTAGCCATTCTCACCATTAAAGAGAGCAATTTTGATGATCTTTTCAATACTCTTTCTTGGGGATTACTCATTCAAAATGTCGCAGAAGAAAAAGACCCCGAGAGGCGTTATCATAAAGGTAAAAAGCTATTATCAGTGTTATTTGATCTTCGAAAAAAGATCGAAAAGATTCCCGAAAGCAGTCAAAAGAGCCGCATAGGAATTTATAAAAACTACATTGAAGGTCATTGGAACGACATCTGGAAGCTTATCTACTATTATAGTGGCAATGATTTAGATTTGGATCCGATTACATATATGGATATGCAAGAGCCATTTAGTATCCCTCACGATGGCAAAACGCGTTATGTCGTTAATAGAGCGACTCTGTTTTCTTTAAAGTATAAAAACCCTTTAACAGGCAAATCCTTTCGCAGTGAAGAAATTCGTTTTGAAAAAGAGCTCTGGGAGTATTTTACAGATAAAAACAGCTATAAGAATTAAATAATTAAACCGGCGATAAGCTTATGAAAAATGCGTCACCAGACAAATCTCAACTTCCTGTGGACCGGCTAAAAGAGGGCCCAGGCTGCTCCTATTTAGATCCTAAAGATTCCTCTTTTCCCTTATATAATTTGATGAGCCATCTACGACATCCTGTGGCTCTGCGCGATCTTATGATTATTCCAGTACGAACAGGCTATATTGGACAGGACCATCCGATTGATCCGACAACTTTACCGCCCAGCGCCGCTTCTCTTTTTCCTGAGATAGATGTTTCTGAAGTATATGTCCCATCCTCTGATGAACCTATCCGCTGTGCAGTCTACCCGCCTAAAAAAATCAGCGATGGCCGGCCAATCATCC
>CAZZJE010000196.1:0-5547 GCA_964654295.1 uncultured bacterium
AGAAAAACTAAAATCCGATTTTTGCCAGGCAAAATCCTTTATCTCTGAACAATGAGTGGTCATCCATAGAGATGACCCCACTTTTATGTCTGTAATCAGATCTTGAAGGGCAATATCAGGGTTAAATTTGACGAGAAGCTGAAGATGATCAGCAAAAACTCTTCCCGCAATGAGAGTGCAATTGCTATTTAAAACTAAATCGCGAATGAATGGGTACAACTGCTGTGCATTAATTGGTGCGATAATGGCCTTCTGTTCTCGGACGGACCAAACTATATGGATGTATAATTCACTTTGGATCTCCTCTTCGTCATACGCCATATTTCCAGATCATCCTTCAAATTAACTACAAAAACCCAAGATCTACACTACCAAATCTTCAGTTTCCATTTCATTCCATGTTGATAGTCCACAAAATAGGACATTGACCAACTTGTACTTCAAAAGCAGTATCGGTTTAACAAACCATTGATTGTGCTGCTTCGCACCATTTTGTGTCAGCTTTTTAGTCTAGTCATAAAATTTGCTTAAATTGTGAGATCCCTTCTCGACATAGCTTAAAAAATGTGAAATATTTTGCATTCGCAAAACAATCGCGCATTTTGATAAAATAAAATTATCGAAACGAGCATTTAAAACTCCTAAACAAAAGGTTATTCATAACTGAACTGAACGTTGCCAACTCAGAAACTGCTCTAACAGCTTTAGGAAAATTACTCCAAGATTAGGATTAATGATCCGCACCACAAAAGATTTAGATTTAGTCGCGCTTATTGATAAGGGTGAATTTATTTCTGCAAAGCCATTACCTAAGCCCCTTATACAGGCAATAGAAGAAGTGGCTGTTGCATTTAATATGAGCAAAGATTGGATCAATATTGGTCCCTCGGATCTATTAACATTGGGTTTACCTCATGGGTTTAAAAATCGTATGAGCACAGTTCGTTATGGAGGATTGACAATTCATCTTGCTGGACGTTTCGATCAAATTTGCTTCAAACTCTACGCAACAGTTGATCAAGGGCCCACAAGCAAACATTATGCCGATTTAAAGTATCTGAAACCTAATAAGCAGGAACTTGCAGAGGCACAAACATGGTGCATCACGCATGACGCATCAGAAGGTTTTTTTATAGAACTGGAAGCTGTCATAAATGAATTGGGTGGATAGAATGAAAACAATGATTCAACAGTTAAATGATAGTTTCGCCGAACTCGCTTGGAGCCTTTGGACTGAATTAGGAGTCGCAGGAACTTTTCGCAGGCATAAGCATTGTTTTGTTCCTCTTGAAGAACTCATTGTTTTAACTGCTGCTATTGCAGACTATGATCCTCGCCTTCGAGATGAAGCATTAGATTGGTGTTCGCGTTATCATCATTTTGTTTCTGTAAGCCGCCTTAAAACTTTGGTGAAAAAGATTGGAACTCCAATTTTTGAATCCTTCTCTATTTTCGCTTCTACATTAAATGCAATGACTCAATCAAATTGGCCAATATTTTCAGAGGTTGTTCCTTTAAAACTTCTTCTCAGTAAAAAATCGGTATTATCTCCTCTATTGGACAGGGGTTGGACAAAAATGGACTTTCAGAATTTGCTTTTGACCGAAAAGTAATCATAAGTCACTGAAAGTAAGTGGATGGGGGCGGGCGGACTCGAACCGCCGAAGTCGTAAGACGAGGGATTTACAGTCCCTTGCAATTGCCGCTATGCGACACCCCCTCTTAGGAAAGAGGTAAGAGAAAACAATTTAGAGAGGAACGATGCTGGCAGTAGGACTTGAACCCACAACCGTCCGATTACAAGTCGGGTGCTCTACCAGTTGAGCTATGCCAGCGTGCTAAGGACTCCTAAAAGATAACAAACGTTTGAATTTGCTTCAAGGGGATTTCAAACAGATTCCCAAGACGCTCTCTCAAGAAGACTTAAGAGTGCGAATTGAGGCCAAGTAGATGCCAGTTTACCTCGTAAATCTCTAGGTGTAGAGGAAATTTACGGAGTCAGCAGCTGTATTCGAAGCGACGATCAAATCGACTGTACCAACAGAAGCCGCAGCTGGAGCAATGGCGACGATGGAGTTATCGGAATTTATCGTATAGCGAATCGCTGGCAAGGAGCCGAAGAAGATGGAGACGACATTCGTGAAGCTAGTCCCCTTCAAATTCACCACAGTACCACCTGCAACAGGTCCATTGGTTGTTGAGGCTGACTCAATCACAGGCACGTTGCTATAAGTATATCGATTGGCAATTGTAGCTCCAGATGTTCCGGCAGCTGTTGTTACGGTGATGTAGACTCGACCCGAGGGCTGAGACGGAGCAACAGCTGTAATGGAGCTATCGGAGTTTATCGTAAAGCTAACAGCTTTTACTCCTCCAAAATTAACAGAAGTTGTTCCGGCGAAGTTTTTACCAGTTAATGTCACAACAGTTCCGCCAAGGTTAGATCCGCAGTCAGGATCTAATGCAGTTAATCTTGGAAGCAAGTCAAGCTTGTTAAGATGAAGGGTTTGCCTTGTCCTGTTGCCTAGCTCTGAAGCTGTCGCTTGAATCTGTGTCAGCCAGTGGCGTCTTAGAACACTGAACCAGGCAAGTAGCAAGCGGAACCAGTGAATACGTCGACGAACAGCCATACGCGTGGCTTTAACAACTCCTGACATTGTTCCAGTAAATCTCATGTACTTTTTAGGATAATTCCATAAAGAGCGGCAGAAAGAATAAGCCTTTTCCCTAATACCAGAAACAACTCGAACAGCAATGGCTTTCACTTTATTAAAACGAGCTGAAACGGCTTGCATACGCTTAGATAGCCTGCCTTTGATACGCTTCTTAGCTGTTCCAAACCAGGAGTTGTATTGCATGTTCTGTTGAATACCCAGCCAATTGATCAGTGGGGTTGGCAGCAGCATGGCTAATTGCTGAGGAAGCTCTTGCAGCTTTGCAAGACTCTTAGAACCTAACCGACGCGCACTTTCTACAAGGCGTTTTGTTCCACGATAAGCGGCTTTAAGCATCTTGACAGGCAACGGAGCGTTTTCACGCATAAGCTGCTGAAACGCTGACTTACCCATATGACGCATTTTTTCGTAGATCTGCTTAGCAAGCTTATGTGGCTGCGAGAGAGCAATTAAAGCCCGTTTGATCTGACCTGCGGCATTTACATAGGGAGCTAGAGATTTTTTCCAGCCTTCAGCACGCTTTGAGATCGATTGCATCAGTTTAGGGTTATTTTTAGACAACTTATTCAAAAGCGACTGATAGAGTTTAGGTGCAATGGGAGCCATCCATGGCAGAATCAAATGTGCAATAGCGCTCTTTGTTGCCACTTTCATCTGAGCAAATTTTTGAGCTATCTTTTTTGGAACCTGCTTCAAAGCCTTAAAAGGATATGAAATAGTTGTAAGAGCCCCTTCTCCAAATCGCTTAAGAGCTTTCAGCATCTCTTTAGGCATATTTTTAAGCTTATCAGCACCTTTTTTAACCGATTCAGCAAACCTCTTCATTAAATTTACAGATGCTTTAACAGCATTTAAAGGCATTCTAATTACTTGACGAGAGAAAGATTTGATTTCGCTATAAAGTGAGTGAACGGCATTTTTAAGCGCAGTAACAGAAGCCTTAGCTGTCTGTGTTAGCTTTCTAAGGGTCATCTGCATTGCTTTGACAGTTTTATTCCAGAGAGTCTGAGCAAGATTCCAAGGCGCTTTAACGAATGACATTAAGAAAGAGGCTTTACTTTCAATCCCCAAAGCTTTTTTAAAAGCTTGAATCTGCTCTTTGCAAAATGTCACAATTGGTTCTGTCAGTGTAACAAAACGCTCTTTGATAGCGCGGCAAGCCTTTGCAAGCTGCTGCTGAATCAAAGTCAACAGCTCTGGCATCGCCACAAACAAAACCCACTTCGGGATTCCGTAAAGAATAATGTAGAGAGGTAACGCAGCGGCATAAAAGGCATATTTTCCCGCCATTGCAACCATGGTCAGGCTCTGGTTAGGAAGCTGGAAGTTATTGGAATGGAAACGAGCTGCTACTTGCTGTTCTAACCGTTCTTGAGATATCTCTAACGAATCTTTTCCGCCTGAAATCCCCTTATTGGACTGCAAAGGTGCAGGTTGCTGTTGATGAGCAGGGCGAAGGAAGGATTGTGTCGTGTAGGGATTATGATAGCTTCCCGCGCTAGAAATTGAATCTTTCATAACTTTATTTGTATTTTTTTTAATTATTAAAATCTTTATAAAAATATTTTAAATTAAACAACCTTTTTTACGCAATCTATTTTTTTAATCAAGTAGTTTAAGCCAACCTACTTTATCGTTTATAGCATCCGTTTTTAAGAGATTGAAGGCAAAATTGGTTGCGCTTATTGAGCATGCGCTTTATACTAGAGAATAATCAAAATTCCTCTGCAACTCTCAAGGAGTGTTTCAAATGGTACGAATGAGCAAACCCGCCGAAAGACGCAACCAGAGCCCGCGTCGTCGCCGCGCCCCATCTGTTAAGACTGGTTCATTGAAAGATCGTCTTCCCCTAGGCTACCGTCCGCATGACAATGCGGCAGAGGGCGACCTGGCTAAGGCTGTATTTATTCCAAAAATTCGTTAGCAGTTGCTAATTAAAAGATAAATTAATCAATAACGTTAAATAGTAGGCACTATGTCTAGACATCCAAGCTTCGGCAAGTCAAGCAAGGGCGAAAAAAAGCGTAATGTATTGAAGCGCTTTGAACGTGTTGACGTTCTCAAAAAGTTAGGACGCTGGGATCCTAAGACCAACACACGTGTGACTGGTCTCCCCAAAACACCTGTCTCCTAATTTTCGTCCACTTGTGCGCCTCAACTATAGAGGCGCCTCTCTCCTTTAACCAAATAAAATTTTGTTCCCTTTCTTAGCATACGAGCTTTTCTGTTAGGTAACATATGGTTAAAATTTTTCAACATCTCGCCCTATCTAGTTGTTTTATCTTTTCCTGGATAGCTGGCATCCACTCTGAAGAGTCTCTTGAATTTAACTCTATTCTCCGAGTAGCCAACAACAAACCTGCTATGCCACCTTGCTGGCTGCAAGCGATCCAGCGGCATGAGCTTTCCAAAGATCACCCCGTTAGAGCAAAACTCGACGCTCTTTTTGCAAAAAGCCGGGTCATTAAAGATCTTAAAAGTCTAAAAAAAGCAGGTTTTAAGGCCGATAAGCCGATGGAAACAACCCATATGATTTTAGCGTCGCATCCTGCAATACCTGGCTATTTATTCAAAATCTATTTGGATGATCAGCTGGAAATTGGGGTAGAATATCATATTTGGATGCAACGAATCAATGGTGCTGAAAAGATCCGAAAATTTATTAAAAATCATCACCTGAAGTCCCTTTTTAAAGTCCCCCAAAAATGGATCTATTTAGTACCAGCAGACAAGCAGCCCATAGGTGAAAAGTACTACCCAAGAGATACGTTGCTTGTTGTCCAAGATATGCAGATTTTATCTGATTCCGATAACAAGAAGATGTGGGGATCAAAAAACGTTACTGAAGAGCTTCTAGAAGCTTTTTCTTATA
>CAZZJE010000197.1:0-5544 GCA_964654295.1 uncultured bacterium
CTGCTCTTCTTATTCATTTTGCAGCTAGCTCAAGGCTGGCTACCCCTTAACCCACAAAACCTACCGGGAGTTCCAGCCGTTTTGGCATTTAATACCGCTGTTAGCTTTACCACTAATACAAACTGGCAGGCTTATGGAGGGGAAGTTACCCTTAGCTATCTCACCCAAATGTTAGGATTGACCGTACAAAACTTCCTCAGTCCAGCTACAGGTATGGCTGCTCTCCTAGCCCTAATCCGTGGATTTGTTAGAACAAAAGAGGAGACTTTGGGTAACTTTTGGCGAGATATCACACGATCCGTGATCTATCTGTTCCTTCCTCTAAGCCTTTTGTTTGCACTTGTTCTGGTCAGCCAAGGAGTGATCCAAAACTTCAGCCACTATTTAGAGGCTCACACGCTTATAGGAGAAATCCAGACGATCCCTATGGGACCTGTGGCCTCACAAGTGGCAATCAAGCAGCTAGGAACAAATGGAGGAGGATTTTTTAATGCCAATGGTGCCCATCCTTTTGAAAATCCAACCCCTCTCTCAAACTTTTTAGAGGCCTTTGCTATCCTATGCATTCCAGCCGCATCGGTCTATATGTATGGAATCTTAATATCATCAAAACGCCATGCCTGGATCATCTTTGGCATGATGCTTTTCTTGTGGTTAGGTGGCTTAGCGACGGCCCTCGTCTCGGAATTTACCAACAACCCCGTTCTGGGAGCCAACCCCGTTTTGGAAGGACAAGAGACCCGCTTTGGAACAGTTGCAACCATCTTATGGGCCGTTTCGACTACCGCAACATCAAACGGATCTGTCGATGCGATGCACTCTAGCCTATCTCCTTTGGCAGGAGGTGTGGCCATGTTCAATATGATGCTAGGAGAAGTGATTTTTGGAGGAGTGGGTGTAGGGCTATGTGGAATGGTCAAATTTACGATTTTAACCGTATTTTTAGCTGGTTTAATGGTCGGAAGAACGCCTGAATACTTAGGCAAGAAGATTGAAAAAAAAGAGATGCAATGGGTGATGCTAGCCCTCTTATCTCCCTGTGCACTTATCTTATTGGGAGCAAGCTTAGCCGCTATTTTACCTACAACTCTTGATCATCTAGCCAATAGCGGCCCTCACGGTTTATCTGAAATCCTCTACACCTTTTCTTCTGCTTCCGGAAACAACGGCAGCTCGTTTGCTGGCTTTCAAGCCAATACAACATTTTATAACCTATTACTTGGCCTAATTATGCTGGTGACAAGGTTGGCTATCCTAGTTCCAAGTCTTACTATTGCAGGCAGCCTAGCCCGCAAGCCAACGGTAGCCCCTTCTCTGGGCACATTTGCAACAGATAACATACTCTTTGCCATTCTACTATTCGCTGTCATTATGATCGTAGGAGCCCTGACCTTTTTTCCCGCTCTCTCATTAGGACCAATTGTTGAACAGCTGTTAATGCTACGCGGCCAAGCTTTTTAGGAAGGTGACCATGAATCTTAAACGCCAAGGCATTCTAAGCTATGAGTTGATTGTTGAATCAGTGAAGGAATCTTTTCTTAAGTTGGCTCCTCAAGTTCAATTTAGAAATCCAGTTATGTTTGTCACATACCTGGGAGCCATCTATGTCACCCTCTTTACATTTGTTTATCCCTCGCGATTTGATATCCAAATTGCACTATGGCTCTGGTTTACGGTGCTATCGGCAAATTTTGCTAGTGCAGTGGCAGAGAGCCGAGGAAAAGCTCAGGCGGCAAGCTTGAGGAAGACACAGTCTCAAAATCTGGCTAGGCAGCTGAAAGATGGCCAAGAGATCAAAGTAGCGGCGACAGAGTTAAAAAAAGGCGATCATATCGTTTGCGAAATCAACGATATTATTCCAGCAGATGGAGAGATCGTCGAAGGGATTGCAACTGTCGATGAATCGGCGATTACAGGTGAATCGGCACCCGTGATACGAGAAAGTGGTGGAGACCGCAGTGCCGTTACAGCGGGCACTCGCGTCGTCAGCGACAAAATCGTCATCAGGGTCACCTCAGAAAAAGGGCACAGCTTCTTGGATCGCATGATTAGTTTAATTGAAGGAGCAAAGCGACAAAAAACTCCTAACGAGATCGCCTTGAATATCGTTTTGTCCACGTTAACATTAATTTTCTTACTGACAGTCATTTCCGTAAAATCTTTTGCCACCTATAGCGAAACGGCTGCCCAACAAGATCTCTCCCATATTGTGACAACACCCGTTTTAATTGCTCTTTTAGTCTGCCTTATTCCAACAACGATTAGTTCTCTTTTAAGTGCGATAGGTATTGCAGGGATGGATCGCTTGATCCAGCGCAATGTGATTGCCAAAAGCGGACGCTCAGTAGAGGCTTCAGGCGATATTGATGTTTTGATCCTCGATAAAACCGGTACGATCACTCTAGGTAATCGTATGGCTACAGAATTTCTGCCAGCTCCAGATACCAACGAAAAAGATTTTGCACAAGCTGCCCAGATAGCCTCTCTCTCCGATGAAACGCCAGAAGGACGTTCTATTGTCGTCTTGGCGAAGAACAGATTTAACTTAAGAGCGGAATCCATCCATCCTTCCAACACACGATTCGTTCCCTTTACAGCTCAAACAAAGATGAGCGGCATCGATTTTTTGAATGCAGAAGGAGAGGTGGTGCGGATGATCCGCAAGGGAGCGATCGACGCGATCCAGCAGCACGTTCAAAAACTTGGAGGAACTATTCCAGATGCTCTATATGCAGCTGTTGAACCGATTGCACGTAAAGGTGGAACACCTCTTTTAGTCACAGACGGAAATAAAGTATTGGGCATCGTGCATTTAAAAGATGTCATTAAAGGCGGAATCAAAGAGCGTTTTGCAGAGATGCGTAAAGTGGGTATTCGAACAGTGATGGTCACAGGCGACAACCCTTTGACTGCTGGTGCTATCGCCGCCGAAGCTGGAGTCGACGACTATGTCGCCCAGGCTACTCCCGAGATAAAGCTAGACCGGATCAGAGAGGAGCAGCGAAACGGCCATCTGATCGCTATGACTGGCGACGGCACCAATGATGCTCCAGCTTTAGCGCAAGCAGATGTAGGTGTAGCCATGAACACAGGAACACAGGCTTCACGCGAGGCAGGCAACATGGTCGATTTAGATAGCAACCCGACTAAGCTGCTCGATATCGTCCAGATTGGCAAGCAGCTGCTGATGACAAGGGGCGCTTTAACAACCTTTAGCATTGCCAATGATGTAGCCAAATACTTCGCTATCATTCCCGCTCTCTTCGGCTCCCTCTATGCCTTTTCTGAAGAAAAAGGACCGCTGAATACCCTAAATATTATGGATCTCCACTCGCCAGAAAGCGCCATTTTAAGTGCCGTTATCTTCAACGCAGTTGTGATCATTGCGCTAATCCCCTTGGCTTTGAAAGGAGTGCAATATACTCCTAAGCCGGCTAACCTTCTTTTGCGGCATAATTTATTAGTTTATGGTTTAGGAGGTCTCATTGCACCCTTTCTTGGAATTAAGATGATCGACTTGCTGATTACTTCAATAGGACTTGTTTCATGAATAGCGCCATAAGTGCCCTAAAACTATTTTTAACTCTTACTGTAGTGACAGGCCTTCTCTATCCTATCCTGGTCACGCTGATCGCTAAGGGGACGATGCCAAACCAAGCGAATGGTAGCTTGCTGGTCAACCAGGAGCAACTGATTGGATCGCTATTAATTGCACAAAATGCAGGAGAGCCACAATATTTCTGGGCGAGGCCATCTGCCATTGGCTATGACCCCTTAAAGCCGTCGGGAGGCAGTAATCTCGGTCCTACAAGCCAGAAGCTGAAAGATCTTGTGATAAAAAGAGAGCAGCATCTTGGCGAGGGAGCGCCTTCAGAACTTTTATATGCGTCTGGTAGCGGGCTAGATCCTCATATTACTTTAGAGGCTGCCTACTTTCAGATTCCCCGTGTTGCTCAAGCTCGAAGTATTTCCGAAGAGCGTTTAAAAGAGTTAATCGACTCCCTTGCTGAGGGAGGCGTTTTAGGGCCGAGTTATGTAAATGTCTTGAAATTGAATTGGGCGTTAAACGGTCTATAATTATGATCACAGCCTCCATCGGCCAGTTAATTCAAGAAGGAGATGTCAACGCATTGGGCGAAGCAGTCAATGCCCTATCCCCTTTTGAAGTAGCTGATCTGATCACGAGACAAACCGAAGAGGCTCAAACGCTTATCTTTAGCGTTCTCTCTCCTAACAATGCCTTAGAAACCTTTGAATTCCTGCCCTTTCGCATCCAAGAGCATCTTCTCCGCAACCTTCCCGAAACCAAAGCGGCCGAAATCCTTAAAGATCTCTCTCCCGATGATCGTACAAGCTTTTTGCAAGAGCTTCCTCGCAATGTGATTGATGAGTTAGTGAAACTACTGCCTCATGACGAGCGCATACTGACATTAACTCTACTAGGTTATCCAGAGGGCAGTATTGGACGTCTGATGACGCCCGACTATTTAGCAATTATGCTTGATTGGACAATAGAAGAGGTGCTAGAGCATGTTCGCCAATATGGACATGACAGTGAAACTCTCGAAATAATGTATGTCGTCGATGAAGAGGGCCATTTAATTGATGACATTCGATTGAGAGATTTTCTATTCGTTCCAAAAGATTTCAAAGTACGTGATATCGCTGACTATCATTTTGTTGCCCTCTCAGTCTACGATGATGATGCAGCTGCAATCGAGGCCTTTGAAAGGTATGACCGCGCTGCGCTTCCGGTGATTGATGAAGAGAATATACTACTAGGCATTGTCACTGTCGATGATGTGATCAAGTTATCCAGCCGCGAGACAACAGAAGCTATCCAAAAAATGGGGGGTGTGGAAGCATTAGATGAGCCCTATATGCAAACCCCCTTTTTGGAGCTGATGCGCAAGAGGGCAAGCTGGCTTATCATCTTATTTTTAGGTGAGTTATTAACAGCCACTGCAATGGCCTATTTTGAAGAAGAGCTAGCGAAAGCTGTCGTCTTAGCTCTCTTTTTACCTTTAATCATTTCTAGTGGAGGAAATGCCGGCTCTCAAGCATCTACTTTGATTATACGAGCGCTAGCCTTGGGAGAAGTTAAAATCACAGATTGGTGGAGAGTGATGAAAAGAGAGATCTTTTCAGGTCTCTTTTTGGGAGCTATCTTAGGATCTATTGGATTTATACGAATCGTGATGTGGAGCCTGATTTTAGGCTCATATGGAGAGCATTGGATTCTTTTAGGAATCACTGTCTCCTTAGCTCTGATCTGCGTCGTCTTATGGGGATCTCTATCCGGAGCCCTCCTACCCTTGTTGCTGAGCCGATGCGGGTTAGACCCCGCCACCTCTTCTGCACCCTGCGTCGCAACAATTGTCGATGTGACAGGGGTTGTCATCTACTTTTTAGTTGCCATCACAATTTTAAGAGGGACGCTTTTATAGAGACAATTGCAAAATTAAAAAAGGGACTTCAAAATTGTTGTGTTATGAGGCCCAATGCACATATAAATCTTACCAATATGGGTGCCTAAAGCTATTT